>NZ_SZWJ01000028.1:0-52719 GCF_012184455.1 Caulobacter sp. SSI4214
CCCGCGATGGTCGCGGCGAGCATCAGCCCGGCCAGCGGTTTGAAGGTGAGTTTCATCGTCGGTATCCCCTTATTCCCGAATGCGTTACAGCGCGGCCGAGCCGGTTTCGCCGGTGCGGATGCGGACGGCTTCCTCGACGTTCAGCACGAAGATCTTCCCGTCGCCGATCTTGCCGGTCGCCGCGGCGGCCTTGACCGCCTCGACGGCCTTGGCCGCCGAAGCGTCGTCCACGACCGCTTCCAGCTTCACTTTCGGCACGAAGTTCACTTGGTACTCCGCGCCCCGATAGATCTCGGTCTGGCCCTTCTGACGGCCGTAGCCCTTCACTTCCGACACCGTCAGACCTTCGACGCCGGCGGCGACGAGCGCCTCGCGCACCTCGTCCAGCTTGAAGGGTTTGACCACCGCTATGATCAGTTTCATCCGCCTTGCTCCGTCCCGCCGAGCCGCGGGCAATGCTTGCTTGGTTTTCGGAAGCGTACTCGCCCCCGGTGTGATCACCGCCGACGCCGCCTTTACGCGCTGCATCGTTTCCCCGGCTTGGCCACGCTATCGGCGACGGTTCCGTGACGGGGGCGGCGGGCAAGGTTTTGGAAACGAAATGGGCAGAGCGCCTAATTTTTAGGCTTGTCGCGCCGCGAGTGCGTCAGAAACCGGCGATCCGGGGCGACGGGAAGCCCGCCATGGCCCGCGACCAGCGGGGAGGCTGGGGCCCGCGCCGTCGTGGGGCCTCGACCGCGCGATGGCCTGGCCGCTCGCGTGGAACCAAGTCGGGTTTCGAACGTAAACCGCTCGAACCGAAAGGAGCTTCGCCATGATTTCTTCCAAGACCCTCGGGCGCTTCCTGACCGCCGCCGCCGCGGCCGCCCTGACGACGGGCGTCGCCCATGCGCAGATGGCCGATCCCGCCGCCCAGACCCAGCCGCCGCCGCAGGCGCCGGCCGCCTCGGACGCGGCGGTGAACACCTCCGGCGTGGTGCTGCTGTCCTCGAAGTCGCCGGATGAGCAGGCGATGCTGAAGGCGGGCGACCCGAACGTTGTCTCCAACGCTCCAGTCCCGGACACCGTCGCCAACCGCGCCAAGTACGGCCGTCCGCTGTCGAACGGCGGTCGTCACACCCCGCCCAAGGGCAACTAGTCCGAAAACGAAAAAGGGCCCGCGACGCGCGCGGGCCCTTCCCCTCTCGACGATCAGATCGGTCTACATCTTGACGCTGACTTCGAAGCCGAAGGTGCGCGGTTCGTTGTAGAACCCGGTTTCGCCCTGCAGATCGCTGAAGGTGCGATAGAAGACGTGGGCCTCGTTGAACAGGTTCCGCGACCAAAGCGACAGAGCGGCCTTGCCGCCGCCGGCGGGGATTTCCGCCAGCGAGATACGGCCGTTCACGATGAACGAGGAGTCGCCCTTCGGCTGCTTGATCGTGACCGCTCGGGTGACGGGGTCGTAAGCGACGTCGGTGTAGTTGACATAAAAGCCGTCGCTGAAATTGCCGTCGAGGTGCGCGACGACCTTGAGGCCCCGGAACGGACGCTCATAGTCCATGGCGATGCTGCCCGACTTCTCCGGCGTGTAGACTTGATAGATCGGGATCGGCACGGTGATCTGCGTCAGCACGCCGCTGACGTTCTGCGGGAACGGATTCAGCGTCGCCGGGATCTTGACCTTGTTGTAGGCGAAGCTGGCCGACAGGGTCAGGTTGGCGTTGACGGCGAAGGCGCCGTCCGCCTCGAAGCCGCGCAGCTTGCCCGCGCCCGGCGCGTTGATCGTTTCGGTGGTCGTCCGCAGCGTGGTGACCAACTGACCGGTCGCCGGGTCGCGGCCGACGTACTGGCCCGAGAAGTCCAGCTGGATGTCCTTGTAGTCGCCGGTGTAGGCGGCCAGGTTCACGCGAAGCCGGCGGTCGAAGAACTCGTTCTTCGAGCCAATCTCGTACATGGTGGCCGTTTCGGGGTTGAACGGCAGGTAGACCAGCGAGCGCGAGTTGGCGCCGCCCGACCGGTAGCCGGTGCTGTACTTGGCGTAGACCATGCTGGCCTTGCTCAGTTCGTAGGAAACATTGACCAGCGGATCGGTGCGCTTCCAGCTGGTGTTGAGGTTGCGGGGCGCGGCCACGCCGTTGACCACGGGCAGGGCGCCGTTGACCAGATAAAGCTGACCGACCTTCTCGTCGCGGGTCCAACGCGCGCCCAGGGTGATGTTCAGGGCGTCGTCGAGGATCGGCGGGGTGTAGGTGGCCTGGCCGAACACGCCCTGGCTGGTCGTATTGACCTTGCTGGCGCGCGCGATGGCCGAGTAGCTGACCAGGTTGTTGTTGATGATCGTGCTGTTTAGGCCCGCCGCGTCGGTGAAGGTGTTGGTGGTGAAGGTGCGGGCGTCGTCCGACACCTTCTCGCGGTAATAGAGAGCGCCGGCCACATACTTCAGGCGAGGCAGTTCGCCCACCACCTGGAATTCCTGGCTGAACTGCATCTGGTTGAAGGTCGCCAGGCTGTAACGGCCGAAATTGACGCCCTGGAAGTTGCCCGAGGCGTTGTAGACGCCCGGCGAGGTGGCCACCGAGCCGTTGTCGTACTGACCTTGCTTGAGGTCGCGATACGAGGTGATCGACTTCAGGGTCAGGCTCGGCATCGCCTTCCATTCGGCCGTCAGGCGGTGGCCCCAGGTGTTGCCGTCGCTGGGCTGCTGGGAGGTGCCGATCGACGCGACCTTGGCCCGGTCGGCCTGCACGATATTGGCCGCGGCGGTCTTCAGCGCGGTCGGATAGGTGCTGCGGGCGAGCAGCTGTTGGTAGAGCGTGGTGGTCGAGTCGAACGCGGTGTCATAGGCGTAGTCGACGCTGATATCGTCGGTCGGACGCCACAGGGCGCGGGCGCGCAGGGCGCGCTTCTTGACCTCGCCGAAGTCCGAGGCCGATGGCAGGGGATTGCTGACCCAGCCATTGCGGCCCTCGACCACGCCGCTCAGCTTGATCGCGACGCCGGCGACGGCCGGCAGGTCGAGGTGCATTTCGCTGCTGTAGCCGCTGTAGTTGGACACCCCGGCCTTGGCGACCAGACCGAATTCGCCGGTGGGCTTCTTCGTGGTGATGCTGACCGCGCCGCCCTCGGTGTTGCGGCCGAACAGCGTGCCTTGAGGGCCCTTCAGGACCTCGATGCTCGAAACGTCATAGAGCGCGGTGCCCAGGCCCTGCGGACGGCCCAGATAGACGCCGTCGACATAGATGCCCACGCCCTGGTCGCGGGCCGGCTGGTTGGAGTCGGACAGCACGCCGATGCCGCGGATGTTCATGATCAGCGCGCCCGGGCGCGAGAAGAACGGCGCGACCTTCAGCGACGGAATCGCGCCGTCGCCCAGATCGGCCAGCGAGTAGACTTGGCGATCCTCGAGGTTCTGACCGCTCAGAACCGAGATCGAGATGGCGGTGGTTTGCAGGTTTTCGCTACGCTTTTCAGCGGTCACGATGATCTGGTCCAAGGCGACATTGTCGTCGACGGCCGGAGCATTGGCCCCGGCGGGTTCGGTCCGGGCGGCGGCTTGCTGCGCGCCGACGAACGACAGAGCGATGGCGGTCGTCGCCACCAGCCACTTTGAAAAACGCATTTTGATCCCCTCCAGTTTGCCGTGAAGCTTGGCCGCGATAGAGGACGCGGACGTCGGGCCGTTGACGGTTCGCCGAAGGATTTGAGACGGGCGCGTGGCGGGCTTGGCCCGGGCGCGGAGAAAGGATGGCCTGGCTGTTGGACGCGAGGCCCGGAATGTGTAATCAGGCGTTCGCAAACGGGGGCTTCGCCGCTCCGAAAAACGGCTTCGGACTTCGGACGGACAGGGGTCCGGGAGCGGTTTGCCGGGCGGCGTCAGCTGAAGGGGCTCAAGGCCCCGCCAGGCCTTCGGAAATCACGCAAGGTTCGCGATCGCCCGGGATCGTGGCGCCTTCCCAGACCCTTTTCGATTGATGTCGCGCGAAAAACCAAAATCCTTTCAGAGCCTGATCCTGACGCTCCATGACTATTGGAGCCGCCAGGGCTGTGTGATCCTGCAACCGCACGACGTCGAGGTGGGGGCGGGCACCCTGCACCCGGCCACGGTGCTGCGCGCGCTGGGCCCCAAGCCCTGGAACGCGGCCTATGTGCAGCCCTCGCGTCGTCCGGGCGACGGCCGCTATGGCGAGAACCCCAACCGCCTGCAGCACTATTATCAGTATCAGGTGATCCTGAAGCCGAACCCCGAGAACATGCAGGACCTGTATCTCGGCTCGCTGGACGCGATCGGCCTCGATCTGCGCACCCACGACATCCGTTTCGTCGAGGACGACTGGGAGAACCCCACCGTCGGCGCCTGGGGCCTGGGCTGGGAAGTCTGGTGCGACGGCATGGAAGTCAGCCAGTACACCTACTTCCAGCAGGTCGGCGGCCTGGACGTCTCGCCGGTGGCCGGCGAGCTGACCTATGGCCTGGAGCGCCTGGCCATGTACGTGTTCGGCGTCGACAACGTCTATGACCTGCCGTTCAACGACCCGGACTCGCCCCTGGGCGCGACCAGCTATGGCGAGGTGTTCCTGGAGAACGAGCGCCAGCAGTCCGAAGCCAATTTCCACGGCTATGACGTCGCCGTGCTCAAGCAGCAGTTCGAGCAGATGGAAGAGCAGGTCCCGCTGATGCTGGCCCGCTCGTACCGCAACAAAGCCCTCGTCCTGCCCGCCTATGACATGGTCCTGAAGGCCAGCCACCTTTTCAACCTGATGAACGCCCGCGGCGCGATCGCCGTCGCCGAGCGCGCCAGCTACATCGGCCGCATCCGCGACCTTTGTAAGCTTTGCGCCCAAGCCTGGGTCGATCAGCAGGACGCCGCGTAATTCCCATGCCCCAACTTCTCCTCGAACTGTTCTCGGAAGAGATCCCCGCCCGTATGCAGGCCCAGGCCGCCAAGGACCTGGAGCGGATGGCGCGCGAGCACCTGGCCGCCGCCGGCTTCCTGCCCGAGGCCCTGAAGACCTTCGCCGGCCCGCGCCGCCTGACCCTGGTGGCCGAAGGCCTGCCGCTGGCCCAGGCCGACCGCCAGGAAGAGCTGAAAGGTCCGCGCGTCGGCGCCCCGCCGCAAGCCCTGGAAGGCTTCCTGCGCAAGGCCGGCCTGACCCAGGACCAACTGGTCGAGCGCGACGGCGTCTGGATGGCCTTCATCGAGAAGAAGGGCCGCCCGACGCCGGAGATCGTCGCCGAGATGGTCGAGGCCATCGTGCGCGGCTTCCCCTGGCCCAAGTCGATGACCTGGGGGACCAAGAAGCTGCGCTGGGTGCGTCCGCTGAAGCGGATTCTCTGCGTGCTGGACCGCGAGGTCGTGCCGTTCGCCATCGAGGGCATCCCAAGCGGCGACGTCACCGAAGGTCACCGCTTCATGGGTGACGGCCAGCCGTTCGTCGCCAAGGACTTCGACGAATACGCGGCGGGCCTGGAAGCGCACTTCGTCGTGCTTGACGTCGAGGAGCGGAAAGCCCGCATCCTCGAGGGCTGCAAGACCCTGTGCTTTGCCCGTCACCTGGAACTGGTCGAAGACCAAGGCCTGCTGGACGAAGTCGCGGGCCTCGCCGAATGGCCGACCCCGGTGCTGGGCGACATGGACCCGGCGTTCCTGGACCTGCCGTCCGAGGTGATCCGCACCTCGATGCGGACCCACCAGAAGTACTTCGCCGTCCGCAAGGCCGGCGAGGCGGGCCTGGCCCCGCACTTCATCACCATCGCCAACATCCAGGCGGCCGACGGCGGCGCGGTCATCGCGGCCGGCAACGCCAAGGTGCTGTCCTCGCGCCTGTCCGACGCCCGCTTCTTCTGGGACGAGGACGTCAAGGTCGGCTTCGAGCCGTGGCTGGAGAAGCTGAACGGCGTGACCTTCCACGCCAAGCTCGGGACGATGGCGGAGCGGGTGGAGCGTATCGTCGCCCTGGCCGGCGAGATCGCGCCGCTGGTGGGCGCGGACGTCGAGAAGACCCGCGAGGCCGCGCGCCTGGCCAAGGCGGACCTCGCCTCGCAGATGGTCGGCGAGTTCCCCGAGCTGCAAGGGATCATGGGCGGCTACTACGCCCGAACCTTCGGCCTGGACGGCGAGATCGCTGACGCGGTGCGCGACCACTACAAGCCGCAGGGGCCGAGCGACGCGGTGCCGACCGCGCCGGTGAGCGTGGCGGTGGCGCTGGCGGACAAGCTGGATACGCTGGTCGGGTTCTTCGCGATCGATGAGAAGCCGACGGGCTCGAAGGATCCTTATGCGCTGCGCCGCGCGGCGCTAGGTGTGATCAGGATTGTGCTGGAGAACGGGCTGCGGGTGCCGCTCAACGAGGTCGCTTTTGGCGCGTCTGTTTCGCTTGAAGCTGGGCGCGCAAAGCCCGAGGAGCGACTTTCGGTCGCTGAACTGGCCAACACTCCGGAACTGGCACCTTCTGTTGTTGCTATGTTGAGGGAGATGGACGCGAAAGGTGTCGCCCCTGACTTCCGCCTTTCCTCGGAAAAAGTGCAGAAAGTTGAGGCCTATGTCGACGATCTGGTCTCCTTCTTCGCCGACCGCCTGAAGGTCACCTTCCGTGACCAAGGCAAGCGTCACGACCTCGTGGACGCCGTCTTCGCCCTGGGCGACGACGACCTGGCCCGCATCGTCGCGCGGGTCGAGGCCCTGGACGGCTTCCTGAAGACCGACGACGGCAAGAACCTGCTGGCCGGCTACAAGCGCGCCTCCAACATCCTCAAGGCCGAGGAGAAGAAGGGCCCGCTGCCGACCGGCGCGCCCGCCGAGCCGGCCGCGGACAGCGCCGCCGAGGTGGGGCTCTACAACGCCCTGCGTCTGCTCGATAAGCCGCTGAAGGAAGCCCTCGCCCAGGAAGACTTCACCGGCGCCATGACCCAGCTGGCCGAGCTGCGCGGCCCGGTGGACGCCTATCTGGACGGCGTCTTCGTCAACGAGCCCGAGCACCGCGACAACCGCCTGAAGACCTTGGCGGCCGTGCGGGACGCGATGGGCCAGGTGGCGGACTTCGGGCTGATCGCGGGGTAGGGGTTTAGCTCTACCGCACAAAACTCACCGTCATCCCGCGCTTTATGCGCGGGACCCATGGTTCAGCTTTCACGTGCAAGTTTGAGTCCGCACCTCACCTGCGGCGGACAAATGGGTCCCGCGCATAAAGCGCGGGATGACGGGGGTGTTGGGCGCCGGCGATCAGAACTGACGGGGGACGGGCGTCCAGTTCATCACTTGATCGTAGAGATCATCCCAGCGGGGGTTATCCCGCTCAATCAAATTGATCTTCCATTGCCGGGGCCATTCTTTCAGCCGTCTCTCACGATGGATGGCGACGGTCATGTCGTCATGGGTCTCGTACCAGACGAGACGTGTCAGTCCGTATTTCTTGGTGAAGCCTTTCAACAACTTCTCGCGATGTTGAACGAGGCGCGCCTCGAACAGGCTCGACACACCGATATACAGGGTGCCGTAGGGCCTGTTGGTCATAATGTAGACGGCGATGGACGCGTTGCGCGGAACCATGCGCGATAGTGCGTGAGTTGGGTGAAAAATCAACTCAGAGTAATATTCACCCGTCATCTCGCGCATGGAGCGCGGTATGACGGGCGTGTTTAATGGGGCCGCCGAACCAAGCCTACGGCGTCAGCGACGCCGCATAGACCGCGAGGTCGCGGATTTGCGCGTCGCTCAGCCCGCGCGCCGGGCCCTGCATCTGGGTTACCGCCGGGCTGCCGCGAGTTCCGGTCTTGATGTCCAGCAGCTGCCGCGCGAGATAGGCCGCCGAGCGGCCGGCCAGGGGCGGGGCGATGGTCGAGCCCTTCAGGCCCGGGCCGTGGCAGCTCGTACACGCCTGACCGCCCGGTCCGCCGGACCGGACCAGCGCCGCGCCGGCCGCGATCGAGCCCGTCGGCGCATAGACCACGACGCCGGAGTTCGGATCGGCGATCAGCATCCGCGCCTCGTCCTCGGCCAGTTCGATCACCTGGCCGTTCAGCGGCTGGGGCGGCTGGCCGGGGACCCGGTCGAACCAGCCGTAGTGGTCCGGCTTGTGGGCTGGCGCCGTGTCGCCCTCGACGACGCGGTAGCGCGGCTTGTAGGGCAGGGCGGCGTAATAGGCGGCCGCGGCGGCGACCTCCGCGTCGGTGGCCTTGCGGGCGATGGCGATCATCTCGGAACTGTTCGGCCAGCCGGCGAGCCAGGACTTGCGGCGTCCTTCGCGGAATTCGCGCACCTGCTGGACGATGTAGTCGGCGGGCAGGCCGGACAGGTTGGGCGTACCCAGATAGCCGCCACCCTCGATCTGATGGCATTCGGCGCAGGCCAGCACGTCCTTGCGCCCCTTGGCGACGGACGGCGGCGCGGGCGGGTGGTTGGCGGGAAACCAGTCCGGCGGCCCGGCGCCGTTGTTCAGCGCCTCGCCTTGATAGACGACGCCGCTGCCCGGCACGCGCAGTTCGCCCTTGGGATAGGGCGGCAGCGGGGCGTTCGGCGCGGTGGGATAGGCCCAGGCCAAAGACGCGCCCGGCGGCGGGATCCGCTTGGCCGGCTGGCAGGCGGCCAGCGCGGCCATGGCCCCGCCGATGATTATCCAGGACGAAAGCGCGCGCGGTCGCATGGTCGAGCCCCCTCATCGCGCCGCGTGCGGCGCGTCGACGGGCTCGACCCTATGCGGCGGCGCTGGATCTGGCTAGGCGACCGCCGCGTCGAACTCGGCCTTCCAGTCGGCGAAGGCCTCGCGGTCGTCCTGGTCCCATGGGTGGAAGCCCGGGCGGTACCAGGCGAAATAGGTCTTCCAGCCGCGACGGAAGACGCCTGGATCGCCCCAGACGAACCGCCGGACCGCTTTCAGCGCCGCCTTGCGCGAATAGCCGTCGGCCTCCAGCAGGCGGGCGGCGTAGAGCGTGATGTTGCGGGTGAACATCAAGGTTACCAGGGCCATCGCCCGGCAGCGGACGAGGTAGCGGCGCAGCGGCTTCCAGTCCTTGGTGACTTCCATGAAGACGTCATAGGCCACGGCCTTGTGCTCGGTCTCTTCCATGGCGTGCCAGCGCCACAGGCGTTCGATGCCCGGCGCGGCGCCGTCGAACAGATCGCTATGGCGAGCATGGGTCTCGGCCATCATCGCCGTGAAGTGCTCCAGGGCGATCGTCGAGATCAGCATCGCCATCGGACCGCGCTCGCGGGCGAACTTGACGCGGCCCCGGATCGTCTCCTCGATCTCGGCGACCGGATAGCGCTGGCGATCGATCAGGCTGTTCAGCTGATGGTGCTCGCGCGAGTGGATGGCTTCCTGGGCGATGAAGCCCTTGGCGTCTTCCAGCAGCTTGCCGCTCAGCTGTCCCCGATAGTTCTTCACCGCGTCCATGAACAGGCGCTCGCCGTCGGGGAAGGTCAGGGACAGGGCGTTGAACACGGCCGTGCCGACGGGGTCGCCGCTCAGCCAGTGGCCCTGGCGCGCCGCGTCCAGGTCGAAACGGATATCGCGGGGCGCGACATCGAGGTCGGTGGGAGTAGTCTTGGCCTGCGTCATGGCTTTCCGTGCTCCGCCGGTTTAGGGCTCTCAAAGCCCGTCTCGTGACGCATAGTGAGTTGTACTGACAAAAATGTCAATAGAGCCGACCGCTCCCAAGGCGCGCGTGCGCCGCTCGCCCGAGGCCGCGCGCGAAAACATCCTGGCCGCCGCCGAGGCGCTGCTGGTCGAGCACGGCCCGCAGGCGATCAAGCTCGCCGACGTGGCCAAGGCCGCCGGCGTGGTCCACGCCAATGTCATCCATCATTTCGGTTCGATCAGCGGGGTCGAGACGGCGCTGATGGAGCGGATGATCCGCCGGCTGGCCGACCAGGTCATCGCGGGCTTCGAGAAGGAGGGGGCCGCGCCGGGGTTCGGGGCCAAGGCGCTGTTCGACGCGTTCGAGGCCAAGGGCGCGGCCAGGCTGGCCGCTTGGCTGGAGATGACGGGCGAGGGCGGTCGGATGACCCTGGTGCGTCAGGTGGTGGACGAGGTGGTCGACACGCGGGTGGCGCGCGAGGCCGGCGTCGGCCGCGAGGCGATCATCGACTTCATCCTGCTGAACATCATCCTGGCCATCGGGGTGGGCCTGTTCGGTCCGACGCTGGGCGAGCTGCTGGGACGGCCGCCCGAGCGGGCGCGCGAGCTGGCGCTGGAGATGGTCCAGGGGCGGATCACCGCCCTGGGCGGCAAGGTTTAGCCGCGCGCCAGCAAGGCCGGCAGCACCTGCTCGGTCAGCAGCGGGGCCAGGCGCAGGTCGCCGGGCTGCGCCGGGTCGACCCAGCGGATTTCCTCGATCTCGGCGCGCGGCGCGATGTCCCCCGCGACCGTGGCCAGGTAGGTCGCCGACTGGACGGTGAACCCGGCCTCGTTGGCGGCCGGGGCGCTGAAATGGCCGAGGAGTTCGGCGGCGACCAGCCGGCAGCCCAGCTCCTCTTCCAGTTCGCGGGCGAGGGTAGTCAGGTCGTCCTCGCCCGCGTCACGCTTGCCGCCCGGCTTCATGAAGGTCGAGGTCCCGCGCTTGCGGACCAGCAGCATCCGGCCGGCCTCGTCGCGGATCACGGCGGTGACGATGTCGAGGACGCAGGTCACCCGCCCAGCTTTTCCGCCGCCCACGGCGCGAAATAGGTGATGATCCCGGCCGCGCCGGCCCGCTTGAAGGCGGCCAGGCTTTCCAGGATCGCGCGGTCGTGGTCGATCCAGCCGTTCTGGGCGGCGGCCATGATCATCGCGTATTCGCCCGACACCTGGAAGGCGTAGGTGGGCATCCGGAATTCGTCGACCAGGCGGCGGACGATATCCAGATACGGCATCCCCGGCTTGACCATGACCATGTCCGCGCCCTCGGCGATGTCGAGCGCGACCTCGCGGATCGCCTCCTCGGTGTTGGCCGGGTCCATCTGATAGGTCTTCTTGTCGCCCTGGCCAGCGGAAAGCTTGGCCGAGCCGATCGCGTCGCGGTACGGGCCGTAGAAGGCCGAGGCGTACTTGGCCGCGTAGGACATGATCATCGTGTCCTGGAAGTTCGCGCCTTCCAGCGCCGCGCGCAGCTTGCCGATCCGACCGTCCATCATGTCGGACGGGGCCAGGATGTCGGCGCCGGCCTCGGCCTGCACCAAGCCCTGTTCGATCAGGCGCTCGATGGTGGGGTCATTGAGGATCTTGCCGCCCTCGACGACGCCGTCGTGGCCGTGGTCGGTGAAGGGGTCCAGCGCCACGTCGCACATGATCCCGACCTCGGGCGCGGCGTCCTTCATCGCCTTCACGGCGCGCGGGATCACCCCGTCCGGATCGGCGGCGATCGAGCCGGCCGCGTCCTTCCGGGCGCCGTCGATGTGCGGGAAGATGGCGATGGCCGGGATGCCCAGGTCGCGCGCGCGGACGGCGGCCTTGGCGGCCTCTTTCACCGACAGGCGCTCGACGCCCGGCATCGAGGCCACCGGGATCGTCCCTTCGCCCTCGTGCACGACCATCGACCAGATCAGGTCGGACGGGCGAACCTCGCTCTCGCGGACGAGGCGACGGGTCCAGTCCGCCTGACGCAGACGGCGCAGGCGGGAGGCGGGATAGGGCGCGAGGGGCGGCGTGGTCATGGCGTTGATTTGAACCGCGCCGCCGATCGAGGCAAGATCGCGGGACCCTTAAGAGTCCCGGGACCCGAAGGAACCCTACGAGTAGCGGAAGGCCGGATCGTCCAGGTCGATGGCCGGGAAGATGTCCTTCTCGGTCCAATAGTCCTGGGTGTGACGCCATTCGGGCTTGTCGCCGGCCTGGGGCAGCAGGTGCATGTTGCGCATCAGGTAGCCGGGATTGAAGTCCTCGGGATCGATCCACGCGCCGATCCGCATGTCCTGGTCCTCGGGGCGCAGCGCGACCTCGACCTGCTTGACGCCCTTCTGGTCCATGTGGGCCAGCAGCCGGCAGACGAAGTCGCCGATCATGTCGGCGCGCAGGGTCCAGCTGGCGCGGAAATAGCCGAAAACCCAGACGAGGTTCGGCAGGCCGGTGAACATCATGCCGCGATAGGTCACGGTCTTGGCGAAATCGAGCGGCTCCCCGTCGACCTCGAAGGCGATGTCGCCCAGCACCGACAGGTCGAAGCCCGTCGCGGTGATGATGACGTCGGCGTCCAGGGTCTGGCCCGACTTCAGCAGCAGGCCGGTCTGGGTGAAGCGTTCGATCTCGTCGGTGACGACCGAAGCCTTGCCCGAGGCGATGCCCTGGAAGAGATCGCCGTCCGGCACGAAGGCGATGCGTTGGCGCCAGGGGCGATAGCGCGGCGTGAAGTGCTTGGCGATGTCGAAGTCCTCGCCGAGGAACGCCTTCACGCCCTCGAGCAGCTCGGTCTTCACCGCGTCGGTCTCCTCGAGGGCGCGGCGCGTGAACTCGTGCTGGTCGAACAGCACCTTCTTGCGGACGATCTCGTGGATCCAGGTCTCGTCGATCTCGAGCTGGCGAAGGGTGTTGGCCAGCTCGTTCTCGTTTCGGCCGGGGACGAAATAGGTCGGCGAGCGCTGCAGCAGCGTCACGTGCTCGCAGTCGCCGGCGATGTTGGGCACCAGGGTGGCGGCCGTGGCGCCCGAGCCGATCACGACCACCTTCTTACCGGTGAGGTCGAGGTCCGACGGCCAGGTCTGGGGATGGACGACGCGCCCCTGGAAATCCTCCATGCCGGGCCACTCCGGCGTGTAGCCGACCGAATGGCGATAATAGCCCTGGCACATCCAGAGGAAGTTGGTGGTGTAGGTCTCGGCGCCGTCGGGACCGTTGACCTCCAGGGTCCACAGCTTGTCCCGCGAGGACCAGCGGGCCGAGGCGATGCGGCGGCCATAGCGGATGTGGCGGGCCAGATCGTTCTCGGCGATCACCTCGCCCATATAGGACAGGATCTCGGCGGCGGTGGCGATCGGAGGGCCGACCCACGGCTTGAACCGATAGCCGAAGGTATAGAGGTCGCTGTCGGAGCGGATGCCGGGATAGGTATGGGTCAGCCAGGTGCCGCCGAAACTGTCCAGGGCCTCCAGCACCGTGAAGCGGGTTCCCGGTCGCTGCTCGGCCAGATGATAGGCCGCGCCGACGCCGGATATGCCCGCGCCCACGATGATGACGTCGAAGTGTCGTGTCGCCGCGTCCGGCGCGGTCTTGGGAAGCGTCGCCGCTTCGGTCATGCCGTTCCTCCCGTGTGAGCCGCGATGCGGCCATGTCGATCCCGGCGTCTCTTCGGACGCTTAGGTTATCAACGTACACTTAGAGGGTCGCGCGAGGTTTGCGCTGAATCAAGCGGCGTTTTGGCGATCGGGCGAAAAGATCAGGGCGCGGCGCGCGAGGCCATCAGGGCCGGCGCGTCGATCCGGGTCCAGAGCTGCGACTTGCACAGGAAGGCGCCGATGACACACCCCTTGGCGCGCATCGTCTTGGCGTCGACGATGTCGGCCGAACCGACCAGGGTGATCTTCAGGGTGGGGACCCAGACGCGGCCCTTCAGCGAGCCGTCCTTCTGAGCCTCGAAGTCACGCAGCAGCTGCTTGCCGATCAGGGTGTCCTCGCCCGAGCGACGCGCGTCGGCCTCGGCCTTGGGGCTGGCCCAGACCACGACGCCGCAGGTCGACGCTCCGCAGTCCTTGATCTCGAGGTGCACGGTGTCGTGCGGGTTGCGCCAAACGCCATAGCTGCGCGCGATGTCGCCGCCGGCATGGGCCGGGCCCACGGCCAGTCCCAGCACCGCCGCCAGAGCGGCCAACGAGAGTTTCCAGAAGCGCATGGTCGTTTGAGCAGATCGAACCGTGGAGGACGCCATCCCCGAAGAGGGCGCATTTGAGGTGAAAGGTCTTGGTTATCAAGAGGGTGAGGCCGTTTCGCCGATTCACACCGTGTAACGGAGGATTTCAGGCCGCCTCGGGAGCGCCTGTCCGAAATGACGTCGGGGCGCGATTGACAGGCCGCGTCCGGCGCGGCACGTCAGCGGCAAGAAGGCGAGGGCGGTTCTGCCTCGAACGCGGAGGAAGCGAGCATGGATTTCGCGCTGAACGACGATCAAATCGCGATCCAGGACGCCGCGCGGGCGTTCGCGGAGGGACAGCTTGCCCCGCATTCGGCCGAATGGGACGAAAAGAAGCATTTCCCCGTCGACGTGCTGCGCCAGGCCGCCGCGCTGGGCTTCGCCGGCATCTATGTCAACGAGGACGTGGGGGGCTCTGGCCTGTCGCGTTTGGACGCCTCGATCATTTTCGAGGCCCTCAGCCACGGCGACGTGCCGGTGGCGGCCTATCTGACCATCCACAACATGGCGTCGTGGATGATCGACCGCTTCGGCTCGGACGATCTGCGCCAGCGCTACCTGCCGCGCCTGACGACCATGGAGCTGATCGCCAGCTACTGCCTGACCGAGCCCGGCTCGGGCTCGGACGCCGCGGCCATGCGGACGACGGCCAGGCTGGACGGCGATCATTACGTCCTCAACGGCGGCAAGGCCTTCATCTCGGGCGGCGGCGTCTCCGACGTCTATGTCGTGATGGCGCGCACGGGCGGCGAGGGCGCCAAGGGCGTCTCGGCCTTCGTGGTCGAGAAGGGAGCGCCGGGCCTCAGCTTCGGCGCCAATGAGCGCAAGATGGGCTGGAACGCCCAGCCGACCGCCCAGGTGAACTTCGACAACTGCCGCGTGCCGGTCGCCAACCGCATCGGCCAGGAAGGCGAGGGCTTCCGCTTCGCCATGATGGGTCTGGACGGCGGCCGTCTGAACATCGCCTCGTGTTCGCTGGGCGGCGCTCAGTTCGCGCTCGATACGGCCAAGGCCTATCTCGAGACCCGTAACCAGTTCGGCCGGCCGCTGAAGGACTTCCAGGCCCTGCAGTTCAAGCTGGCCGACATGGCCACCGAGCTGGAGGCGGCGCGCCTGATGGTTCGCCGCGCGGCTCACGCGCTGGACAACAAGCATCCCGAGGCGACCAAGCTGTGCGCCATGGCCAAGCGCTTCGCCACCGACGCCGGCTTCCAGGTCGCCAATGACGCCTTGCAGCTGCACGGCGGCTACGGCTACCTGCAGGACTATCCGCTGGAGCGCCTCGTTCGCGACCTGCGGGTGCACCAGATCCTGGAAGGGACCAACGAGATCATGCGCGTCATCATCGCCCGCGAGATGTTCAGGCAGTGAGGGCTTGATGATCTATCTCTGCCGCCACGGCCAGACCTTCCACAATCGCGAGGGGCGCCTGCAGGGGCGGTCGGAGTCGGACCTGACGCCGCTGGGCCGCGCCCAGGCGGCGGCCATGGGCGACCTGCTGTTCGACCTGTTGCGTCGCGATCCGCCGGCCGATTGGCGCATCGTCGCCAGTCCGCTGCGACGCGCTCGCGATACGGCCGAGGCGATCGGCGCGCGGCTGGGCCTGTCGGTGACGACCGACGAGCGGCTCGTGGAGATCGATGTCGGCGAGTGGTCCAACCGCCTGCGCGAAGACGTGCGCGGCGAGAATTCGCATCTGGTCGGCGATGACGCCTGGGGCTTCCACGCGCCGGGCGGCGAGACCTATGAAGCCATGATGGCTCGTATCACCGACTGGCTCGACGAGCAGGTCTCCGAGCCCGAGCGCCGGTTGATCGTGGTCAGCCACGGCGTCGCCGGTCGGCTGCTGCGCGGGGTCTATGCGGGGCTTTCGAAGGCCGAGACTCTGCGCCAAGACATTCCGCAGGACGCCGTCTATCGCCTGATGGCCGGCCAGGTCGACCGCTTCGACTGCGAACCCGTCGCCGAACCCGTCTAGGATCCCCATGACCGAAGAGCCCGAAGTCCTGATCCGCGTCGAGAAGAACGTCGGCCGCATCACGCTAAACAGGCCGAAGGCGCTGCACGCCCTGACCCTGGGCATGTGCGAGACGATGATCGGCGCGCTGCTGGATTGGCAGGAAGACCCCGAAATCTACATGGTCCTGATCGACCATGCGGGCGAACGGGGCTTCTGCGCCGGCGGCGACATTCGCATGTTGGCCGAGAGCGGCGCCAAGGACGGCGTCGAGGCCCGGCGGTTCTTTCACACCGAATATCAGCTGAACCACCTGCTGTTCACCTACGAGACGCCGGTGGTGGCGGTGATGGACGGCGTCGTCATGGGCGGCGGGGTCGGCCTTTCGATGCCGGCCCACGTGCGGATCGCCACCGAGCGCACCACCTTCGCCATGCCCGAGACCGGCATCGGCCTGTTCCCCGACGTCGGCGGCGGCTGGTACCTGCCGCGCCTGCCGGGCAAGGCGGGGCTGTGGCTGGCCCTGACCGGGGCGCGGATCAAGGGCGCGGACTGCCTGCGCCTAGGGATAGCCACCCACTTCGTCGAGTTCGGCGCGACCGAGGGGCTCAAGAAGGCGATCATCGCCGACCCGCGCCGGAGCGACGAGATCCTGCGCAATTACCGCGCCGACGCCGGCAAGGCCTCGCTGCTGGGTTTCGAGCAAGACTTGAATCGTCTGTTCGTCGGCGAGAGCGTCGAGGAAATCTTCGAGTTCCTGGCCCTCGACTCCAGCGACTGGGGCAAGGCCCAGCTGGAGGTGCTCAAGACCAAGTCGCCCCAGACCCTGAAGGTGGCGTTCGAACAGTTGAAGCGCGGCGCGGCCATGGCCGACTTCGCCGAGAACATGGCCATGGAATACCGCATCGGCGCGCGGGTCGTGATGAAGCACGATTTCATCGAGGGGGTGCGCGCGGTGATCGTCGACAAGGACAACGCCCCGCGTTGGAGCCCGGCCACGCTGGAGGGCGTCACCCACGCCATGCTGGACGATATTTTCGCGCCGCTTCCCGCTTCGGAGGAATGGAGGCCGCTGACGTAGCGGTTGCGGTAGGCTAACCTCGCCGCAACCAAGAACACGTCGGTTCGGAAGGATAGCCATGCGTAAGCCTCTTCTCAGTCTCGTCGCCGTGCTGGGCCTCGCGGCCTGCGCCACCGAGCCGACGATGGGGCCCCCGCCGCCGCCGCCTTCCGGCCCGGTCGCGGTGTCGATCGCTCCCAACATCGCCGCGGCGCTCAGCGATCCGTCGCGTCCGGCCGCCGACATGATCCGCGACAAGGATCGGCATCCGGGCGAGGTGCTGACCTTCGCCGGCGTCCGGCAGGGCGCGAAGGTCGCCGACCTCATCCCGGGCGGCGGCTACTTCACCCGCATTCTGTCGAAGGCGGTCGGTCCCCGCGGCCATGTCTACGCCTATGTGCCGGACGAGCTGACCAAGCTGGCCAAGCGCGAGCCGGCGGTGAACGCCATCGCCCGCGACCCGGCCTATTCCAACGTGACGGTGGTGCTGAACACGCTGCCGAACTTCTCGACGCCGGAGAAGCTGGATCTGGTGTTCACGGCCCAGAACTATCACGACATGCACGACAAGTTCATGGGGCCGGCCGATCTGTCGGTGGTGAACCGTCAGATCTTCAAGGCCCTCAAGCCGGGCGGCGTCTATCTGGTCATCGACCACTCGGCCGAGGCGGGTTCCGGCCTGCGCGACACCGAGACGCTGCACCGCATCGATTCGGCGGTGGTGAAGTCCGAGGTCACGGCGGCGGGCTTCATTTTCGAGGGCGAGAGCAAGGTGCTGCGCGATGCGGCCGATAGCCGCAAGGTCGGCGTCTTCGACCCGTCGATCCGGGGCAAGACCGATCAGTTCGTCTTCAAGTTCCGCAAGCCTTCGCGGTAAGGGGCGGGCCAGCCGATCTCGATAACCGCGCCCGTCGGGCGCGGTTATTATCGGCCCAGCGCGTCTGGTTCATTTGGCGTTGGCCGCGCCATTACGCTGCGGAAAGCTGGCTTTTCCGCTGTTAATCCTTCAACAGCGAAGGTCCGCGTTTCAGTCGTCATCGCGGTCGATGCGTCCAATCGCGGGCTTCAAATCGCTAGGTAAATGCCCCTAGATGGACAGCTAGGGCGCACGGTGCGAAAAGCCGAGCATTGATTTAGGGGACCGCCGGAGCAATCGGCCGACGGTTTAGAGATCGTGATGGATTACAAAGCCGCGTTCCGCAGCGCCGTCGACCAGATCCGCGACGAGGGCCGATACCGGGTTTTCGCCGATCTGAAGCGCCAGCGCGGCGCCTTCCCGCGGGCCACCTGGACTCGCCAGGACGGTTCCGAACGCGAGGTCGTGGTCTGGTGCAGCAACGACTATCTGGGCCAGGGCCAAAATCCGGTGGTGGTCGACGCCATGAAGGCGGCGGTCGAGGCGCACGGCTCGGGCTCGGGCGGCACCCGCAACATCTCGGGCACCAACCATGATCACGTCCTGCTGGAGCAGGAACTGGCCGATCTGCATGGCAAGGAAGCCGCGCTGCTGTTCACCTCGGGCTATGTCTCGAACGAGGCGACCCTGTCGGTGGTCCAGAAGATCCTGCCGGGCCTGATCATCTTCTCGGACGAGCTGAACCACGCCTCGATGATCGCCGGCATCCGCAACGGCGGCGGTCCGCGCAAGGTCTTCAAGCACAACGATCTGAAGCACCTCGAGGAGCTGCTGGCGGCGGCCCCGGCCGACGCGCCCAAGCTGATCGCCTTCGAGAGCGTCTATTCGATGGACGGCGACATCGCCGACATCGCCGGCACGATCGCGCTGGCCAAGAAGTACGGCGCCATGACCTATCTGGACGAGGTCCACGCGGTCGGCATGTACGGCCCGCGCGGCGGCGGCGTCGCCGAGCGCGAAGGCCTGATGGACCAGATCGACATCATCGAGGGCACGCTGGGCAAGGCGTTCGGCGTCATGGGCGGCTACATCACCGGCGACGCCGAGGTGGTGGACGCCATCCGCCTGATGGCCTCGGGTTTCATCTTCACGACGTCGCTGCCGCCCGCGCTGACGGCCGGCGCGCTGGCGAGCGTCCGTTGGCTCAAGCAGCACCCGGAAGTGCGCGAGATCCACCAGGAGCGCGCCGCGACCCTGAAGGCCATGTTCCGGGCCGCCGGCCTTCCGGTCATGGACAGCGTCAGCCACATTGTCCCCGTGCTGGTCGGCGATCCGGTGCACTGCAAGATGATCAGCGACATGCTGCTGGCCGATTTCGGCGTCTATGTGCAGCCGATCAACTATCCGACCGTTCCGCGCGGCACCGAGCGCCTGCGCTTCACTCCGACCCCGTTCCATACCGACGACATGATGCGCAAGCTGGTCGCCGCCATGGAGAAGCTGTGGGCCCACTGCAACGTCGCCCGCATGGGCGGCCACGCCGCTTAAGGACGGTCAACCCTTCGATTTCGACCGCCACGTTCATCGTCGAA
Organism: Caulobacter sp. SSI4214; assembly: GCF_012184455.1. Lineage (NCBI taxonomy): Bacteria > Pseudomonadati > Pseudomonadota > Alphaproteobacteria > Caulobacterales > Caulobacteraceae > Caulobacter > Caulobacter sp. SSI4214. The sequence continues at coordinate 19,260 of NZ_SZWJ01000028.1, forward strand.
ACGGAAAACGCCGCCGGAGTCCGGCGGCGTTCGCGCGACTAAACGGTCGGACGGCGCTAACTGCCGCGCCGCACGCCCTTGCCCAGCCCGATCTGCTTGGCGAAGTCCGAGCGGCGGGCGGCATAGGCCGGGGCCACCATCGGATAGTCCGGCGGCAGACCCCATTTGCGGCGGTATTCCTCGGGGCTCATGTCGTAATGCGAGCGCAGGTAGCGCTTGAGCATCTTGAGCTTCTTCCCATCCTCGAGGCAGACGATGTAGTCGTGCTGCACCGAGCGGCCGACGGGCACGGCCGGCTTGGCCTTCTCGACCGGACGTGCTGGTTCGCCGCCGCCGCCCAGCGCGGTCAGCGCATCGTGCACGGTGCGGATCAATTCCGGAAGGGCGGACTGCGAGACGGTGTTCTGGCCGACATAGGCCGCCACGATCTCCGTGCTCAATCCCAGGATGTCCACCTCGCGGCCGTTTGTCGTGTCGCTGCCGCCATTACCCTGAGACGCCATGAGATACCCCATTCCCTTTGTCGTTCGAACTCCGCAGGGGTTGAGCGACGCCCTGCGGGACTGCAACGCGCGGTCGCGAATGTGGTTCCGAGATTGATCGCCGCGCCTATCCCGTTAAAGAGGGCGCCTCTGCTGACTCCCCGAAACGCCTGGAGAGCGTCATGACCCAAGCCAACACCAGCGCCTTTTTCGGCGCGGACCTCGCCACCGCGGACGCAGACATCTTCGACCGCATCGGTCGGGAACTGGAACGTCAGCGAAACCAGATCGAGCTGATCGCCTCGGAGAACATCGTCTCCAAGGCCGTTCTGCAGGCCCAGGGCTCGATCCTGACCAACAAGTACGCCGAGGGCTATCCCGGCAAGCGCTATTACGGCGGCTGCGAATATGTCGACGAGATCGAGACGATCGCCATCGAACGCGCCAAGGCGCTGTTCGGCGCCGGCTTCGCCAACGTCCAGCCGCACTCGGGCTCGCAGGCCAACCAGGCGGTGTTCATGGCCCTGCTGCAGCCGGGCGACACCTTCCTGGGCATGGACCTGGCCGCCGGCGGCCATTTGACGCACGGCAGCCCCGCCAACCAGTCGGGCAAGTGGTTCAAGCCGATCAGCTACACCGTCCGTCAGCAGGACCAGTTGATCGATTATGACGGCGTGGCCGAGGTCGCCCAGCGCGAGAAGCCCAAGCTGATCATCGCCGGCGGCAGCGCCTACAGCCGCCAGATCGACTTCGCCAAGTTCCGCGAGATCGCCGACGGCATCGGCGCCTACCTGATGGTCGACATGGCCCACTATGCCGGCCTGATCGCGGGCGGCGCCTATCCGAACCCGATCCCGCACGCCCACATCGTCACCACCACCACGCACAAGACCCTGCGCGGTCCGCGCGGCGGCCTGGTGCTGACCAACGACGAAGCCATCATCAAGAAGGTCAATTCGGCCGTCTTCCCGGGTCTGCAGGGCGGTCCGCTGGAGCACGTCATCGCCGCCAAGGCCGTGGCGTTCGGCGAAGCCCTCCAGCCGTCGTTCAAGGAGTACGCCCGCCAGATCATCGCCAACGCCAGGGCGCTGTCCGAGGCTCTGCTGAAGTCGGGCGTCAATATCGTCTCGGGCGGCACCGACAGCCACCTGATGCTGGTCGACCTGCGTCCGAAGGGCGTGACGGGCCGCGACGCCGAGCATAGCCTCGAGCGCGCCCACATGACCTGCAACAAGAACGGCGTGCCGTTCGACACCGCGCCGTTCACCATCACCTCGGGCATTCGCCTGGGGACGCCGGCCGGTACGACGCGCGGCTTCAAGGAAGCTGAGTTCACCCGCGTGGGTGAGCTGATTGGCGAGGTCGTCAATGGTCTGGCGGCCAACGGCGCGGACGGCAACGCCGCCGTCGAAGCCAAGGTGCGCGAAGAAGTGCTGGCCTTGACGGCCCGCTTCCCGATCTACAACTAATTGTCCCTGGGCTTCGCGGGAGGGGCCACATCATGCGTTGCCCCTTCTGCGGACACGCCGAAAGCCAGGTCAAGGACAGCCGCCCGTCGGAAGACGGCGCGGCGATCCGCCGTCGCCGGATGTGTCCGGAGTGCGGCGGCCGCTTCACCACCTTCGAACGCGTTCAGCTGCGCGAGCTGATCATCCTGAAGCGCTCGGGTCGGCGTTCGCCGTTCGATCGCGACAAGCTGGTCCGCTCGATCGCGCTGGCGACCCAGAAGCGTCCGGTCGAGGGCGAGCGGGTCGAACGGATGATCAACGGCATCGTCCGCCAACTGGAAAGCATGGGTGAAACCGAGCTGCCGTCGTCGACCGTGGGAGAAATGGTCATGAAGGCGCTGAAATCCCTCGATGACGTGGCCTATGTCCGCTACGCGTCCGTTTATCGGGATTTCAAGGAAACCGGCGACTTCGCCAAGTTCCTGACCGAAGAAGGGCTGAGCGACGTCGTCGAAGACGAGCTATAGTTCCTTAATCCTTGATGTGTGTTTCTGATCGCGCCGCGCGCGTGGCCGTGGAGATTCGAGCTAGATGGTAGACGACAACATCCGCCTGCTGGTCGTGGAGAGCCGGAGCCATTCCGGCGTCGCCGACGAACTGCTGCGCGGAGCCGCCCAGGCGATCGAAGCCCAAGGCGCCGCCTATGACGTGATCACGGTCTCCAGCGCTCTTCAGATCCCGACGGCCATCGCGATCGCCGAAGAGGCCGGTCATCGGCCCGTCGGCGTGCGCTATGACGGCTATGTGGCGCTGGGCTGCGTCATTCGCGGCGAGACCTACCATTTCGAGCTGGTCGCTCACGAGACCGCGCGGGGCCTGCAGGATTTGGGCATCGGTCGGCGCTTGCCGATCGGGTTTGGCGTGCTGGCGGTGGACGACGAAGCCCAGGCCTGGGCGCGCGCCAAGGTCAGCGAGGGCGACCGGGGCGGGGGCGCGGCCAAGGCCTGCCTCGAAACCATCGCCCTCAAGCGTCAACTGCTGGGACAGTCCCGATGAGCGGCAGCCGTATCCAACCCCGCTCGGTGGCGCGTCTGGCCGCCGTCCAGGCCCTGTATCAGATGGAAGTGTCGGGGGCGGGCGTCGATTCCGTGATCCGCGAGTTCTCCGAGCACCGCTTCGACCGCGATGTCGAGGGCGAGCGGCTGGCCGCCGCCGACGAGGCGTTTTTCGCGGAGCTGGCCAAGGGCGTGGTGGCCAACCAGGCGAAGGTCGATCAGGGCGTCGTCAAGCGCCTGGCCTCGGGCTGGCGTCTGGATCGTCTGGACGCCACGGCCCGCGCCGTGTTGCGCGCCGGCGCCTATGAACTGATGTTCCGCCCGGACGTCCCCACGGAGGTGGTGATCAACGAATACGTCGAGATCGCGAAATCCTTTTTTGAGGGTCCTGAGTCAGGCTTCATCAATGGCGCCCTCGACGCGATCGCTCGTGATGCAAGAGACTGACGAAGAAGACTGGTTCGCTGAAGACGACGCCCCGCCGACGGCGGTGGCGCCCGCGACGGAATTCGATCATATCGAACGGCTCCTGCGCCCGCTGACGCGGGGCGATCCGGCGGCGCTCGATCTGCTGGACGACGCGGCCGTGCTGCCGTCCAGGCCCGGCTATGACTTGGTCATCACCAAGGACGCCATGGTGGCGGGCGTGCATTTTCTTCCCGACGAAGCCTTGGACGTCGTCGCCCGCAAGCTGCTCCGCACCAACCTGTCCGATCTCGCCGCCAAGGCGGCCGAGCCCTACGGCTATTTCCTGGCCGTCGGCTGGCCCTCGGGCGCCGACGTCGCCTCGCGCGAGACCTTCGCCCGGGGCCTCGCCGAGGACGGCGCGGCTTTCGACATTTCGCTGCTCGGCGGCGACACCGTCACGACCTCGGGTCCGCTGGTCGTCTCGGCGACCCTGCTGGGCTGGGCGCCTCAGGGCGGCGCGATCCTGCGACGGGGGGCCAAGCCCGGCGACCGCCTGATGGTCTCGGGCACCATCGGCGATGGCTGGCTGGGGCTGCTGGCCCAGTGGGGCGAGGTGATGGACGCCGACGGCGCCATGCTGCGCCGCTATCGGCAGCCAGAGCCACGCGTCACGCTGCGCGACGCCATGCGCATCCACGCCAAGGCCGCCGCGGACGTCTCGGACGGCCTCTTGGCCGACAGCTCGCACATCGCTAAGGCCAGCGGTTGCCGCGTGCGCGTCGATCTGGAGCGCCTGCCGCTGTCGCCGGGCGCCCAGGCCTGGCTGGACCAGCAACCCGAACAGGTCGAGGGCCGCATCTCCCTGGCGTCTGGCGGCGACGATTACGAGATCGTCTGCGCCGTCGATCCCAACGAAGCGTGGAACTTCCGCGTGGCCGCCGCCGCCGCCGGCGTGAAAGTCAGCGAAATCGGCGAGTTCGTGGAAGGCGAGGGGGTCAGCGCCTATTACAGGGGCCGCGATGTGACGCCGTCCCGCCTCGGCTGGCTGCACGGCTAGAGCGTGAGGCTGAAAGTGGGAACCGGTTTCAGCTTATCTCACGCTCTAAACATTTGATTTAGAGCCTTTAGCCCGAGGACGCCCATCCCGCCGGTCAAGGACGGACACGATCATGCCGCTCACCCTTTCCCGCCGCCTCGTTCTCGCGGGCGCCTGCGTCCTGGCGGCCAGCCCGGCCTTCGCGGGCGAGAAGAAGGAAGAGAAGAAAAAAGAGGGGGACGGCCAGGCGCTCGACCCGACGATCAAGCTTCAGGCGATCACGATCCCGATCATCGTTAACGGTCGTATCGTCAACTATGTCTTCGTCAGCATGACCCTGAAGCTGACCTCGGGCACCGATATCGCCATGTTCGAGGGCAAGGAGCCGGCCTTGCGCGACGCGATCATCCGCGCCGCCTACAAGACGCCGTTCGTCCGGCCCGACACCTGGAAAGAGGTCGATGGTCCAAAACTGACCCGCTTCGTGCTGGCGCAGGCCAATCTGCTGACCGGCAAGGGCAAGTTCGCGTCCGTCGAGATCACCAAGCAGATCCCTCGCCAGCAGCTGATGCCGCCCAAGCCGGGCGGGGCCACGCCGGCGTCGAATCCGGACCTCGATCCCTGATTCCATCTTCCGGTACGGCGAAAGCGACGCCAAACGCTTGTCCCGACACGGGTTGCGCGCTCCTGGACCATCTGACAGTCTCCTTGGGATGACGCTGTTCCGGCGTCATATTGGGAGCATCGAGGGGGCACGAGGCCAAAGGCCCGCCCGTCGATCCGGGCGTGGGTTTGACGTGTGTCATTACCTCCAGCCGCCGGGACCGGCATCCCCCTCGTGATTGGAAGCGCGAAGGGGTGAAGAGCTTATGAGTCTTTGGCTTTATCTGGCCATCGGGGCCGGGCTGCTGGCGGTGCTCTATGGCGCGGTGCAGACGGCCAGTCTGATGCGGGCGTCGCCCGGCAACGCGCGGATGCAGGAGATCGCCGCGGCGATCCAGGAGGGCGCGCAAGCCTATCTGCGTCGGCAATATCTCACCATCTCGATCGTCGGCGTGGTCATCCTCGTCGCCGTCTATGTTCTGATCGGCCATTGGGCCGCCCTGGGCTTCCTGGTCGGCGCGGTGCTGTCCGGCGCGGCGGGCTTCGCCGGGATGCTGATCTCGGTGCGCGCCAACGTCCGCACGGCCCAGGCCTCGTCCGAAGGCCTGGCCAAGGGCCTGTCGCTGGCCTTCACCTCGGGCGCCGTCACCGGGATGCTGGTCGCCGGCTTCGCCCTGCTGGGCGTGGCGGGCTACTACTACGTTCTCACCGGCGTTCTGGGCCTTGAGCCCACCAGCCGCGAAGTCGTGGACGCCCTCGTGGCCCTGGGCTTTGGCGCCTCGCTGATCTCGATCTTCGCCCGTCTGGGCGGCGGCATCTTCACCAAGGGCGCCGACGTGGGCGGCGACCTGGTGGGCAAGGTGGAAGCCGGCATCCCGGAAGATGACCCCCGCAACGCCGCGACCATCGCCGACAATGTCGGCGACAACGTCGGCGACTGCGCCGGCATGGCCGCCGACCTGTTCGAGACCTATGCGGTGACCACCGTCGCCACCATGGTGCTGGCGGCGATCTTCTTCCGTGGGACCGAGGCGGTGTCGGCGATGATGCTGCTGCCGCTGGCGATCTGCGCGGTGTGCATCGTCACCTCGATCATCGGCGCGTTTTTCGTCCGCCTGGGCAATAACAACAACATCATGGGCGCGCTCTACAAAGGCCTGATCGTCACGGGCGCGCTGTCGATCCCGGCCGTCTGGTACGTGCTGCATCAGCTGGTGCCGACCACGGTCGAGACCGCCACGCGCAGCTATACGGCCGACGGCCTGTTCTATTGCGGCCTGGTCGGCCTGGCCGTCACGGCCGCGATCGTGATGATCACCGAGTACTACACCGGCACCGGCTTCCGTCCGGTGAAGTCGGTGGCGCAGGCCAGCGTCTCGGGCCACGGCACGAACGTGATCCAGGGTCTGGCCATGTCGCTGGAAGCCACGGCCCTGCCGGCCCTGACCATCATCGTCGGCATCGTCGTGACCTTTAATCTGGCGGGCCTATTCGGCATCGCCATCGCCACCACGACCATGCTGTCGTTGGCCGGCTTCATCGTCGCCCTGGACGCCTTCGGTCCGGTCACCGACAACGCCGGCGGCATCGCCGAGATGGCGGGGCTGCCGCCCGAGGTCCGCGTCACCACCGACGCCCTCGACGCCGTGGGCAACACCACCAAGGCCGTGACCAAGGGTTACGCCATCGGTTCGGCCGGCCTGGGCGCCCTGGTGCTGTTCGCCGCCTATACCGAGGACCTGAAGTTCTTCTCGGCGCACGCCGCGTCGGGCAGCTTCTTCGACGGCATGGGTCCGGTGACCTTCGACCTGTCCAACCCCTATGTCGTGGTCGGCCTGCTGTTCGGCGGCCTGCTGCCGTTCCTGTTCGGCGGCCTGTCGATGACCGCCGTGGGGCGCGCGGCCGAGTCGGTGGTCGCGGAGGTCCGTCGTCAGTTCCGCGAGAACCCGGGCATCATGACCGGCGAGGTCAAGCCAGAGTATGGCAAGGCCGTGGACATCCTGACCAAGGCGGCGATCCGCGAAATGATCGTGCCCAGCCTGCTGCCGGTCGTCTCGCCGGTGGTGCTGTTCTTCGTGATCAAGGCCATCGCGGGCAAGGTCGACGCTTTCGCAGCCCTCGGCGCCATGCTGATGGGCGTGATCGTCACCGGCCTGTTCGTCGCCATCTCGATGACCAGCGGCGGCGGCGCCTGGGACAACGCCAAGAAGGTGATCGAGGAAGGCTTCACCGACAAGAACGGCGTCCTGCACAAGAAGGGGGGAGAGACCCACAAGGCCGCCGTCACCGGCGACACCGTCGGCGACCCCTACAAGGACACGTCGGGCCCGGCCGTGAACCCGATGATCAAGATCACCAACATCGTGGCCCTGCTGCTGCTGGCGGTCCTGGCCCACGCCGGTTGACCCTCGGCGCGGTGTGAAACCTCGAACGCCTCGGAGGAGACTCCGGGGCGTTCTGCTTTAGGCGTTGAACACCACCTCTTGCCCCGACCTCCCCGGCGAATGGCGGGGTCCAGAGGCATCCGGAGCGGTTGGGATGATCCGAGGTGCGCCCATTCCGCGTGTCGAACGCTCGTGGGTTCGAGCTGGGCCTCGGGTTTCGCCGGCGCTCAGCGCGTCGTTCGCGCTCGCCGAAGGGCGGTGTGACCTTTCCTGATCCATCGGGCATACGAAAAAGCCGCCCGTCTTCCGACGAGCGGCTGTTCGTAGAATAGTCGACGGAAAGCTCTAGCGGCGGTCGCCCGGGCGCTGGCCGGGCGCCGTATCGTCTTGCGGCAGCATCCCGCCACGACCGACGTTGCCCAGCAGCTGTTCGAGGATGGTCATCTCGCGGCCGCGGGTCGGCGTTTCACGGCCGTTATAGGCGATGACCTTGCCGTCCTTCAGCGTGTAGGTGTTCACCGATGCGACCTTCTCGTCGGCCGGGTTGAACTTGATGGCCACGACGTCGCGCTTGATCACGCGCGGCATGTAGAAGGCCACGCGGTCGGTGGTCTGCGAGATGTAGTACCAGGTGTTGTTGTCGAAGGTCGAAACCGCCGACGGCGAACCCAGCTTTTCCATCAGGGTCGACTTGCTGTCCTGCCCGACCTTCATGTCGGCGGGCTTGTTGTCGATGGCCTGGAAGCCGGAGTAGCTCGTCAGCGGCGTGCAGGCCGAAGACGCGAGGGCCACGGCCAGGACGGCGGCGGCGAGAACGGCGGGGCGAGACATCAAGGCTCCGAACCGGAAAAATGCAGACTTTGACCTATCGCCCGCGGGAGCTTAGTTCAATGCCCGCGTGAAAGCGGATACCGCGCATAGCGGGATGTCGCGGCGAAATCGAGGCGTTTGATGTTTTTGGACAGGTTGCTCAAGCCCAGGCCGGCCAAGGCGGCGGGCGCCAAGCTTTATGCTTCGGCGGTCGGGCAGGCGCGGTCGGCGGCCTTTTATCGCGATTTCGGCGTCCGCGACTCGATGGAAGGGCGCTTCGAACTGTTCAGCCTGCACGTGATCTTCCTGATCGAGCGGCTGAAGGGGCAAGGAGAGGCGGCGGCGGAAACCTCGCAGGCCGTTTTCGATTCCTATGTGAAGGGCCTGGACGACGCGTTCCGCGAGATCGGCGTGGCCGACACCTCTGTCGGCAAAAAGATGAAGAAGCTGGCCGGCGCCTTCTACGGGCGGCTGAAGGCCTATGACGAAGCGGTCGCCAGCCTGCCGGAAAACACGGCGCTGATCGACTTTCTGGCCCGCACCGCGTTCGAGGAGCGCGCAGAGGGCGACGTGGCGGCGCTCGCCGCCTATGTCGCCGCCGCGCGCGGGATGCTGGCGGACCAGTCGCTGGACGCCCTGCTGCAAGGAGACGTGACATGGCCGAACCCGTGACCGCCGCCTGGCCGTGCGAAATTCCGCTGGCCCAGGTCGACCGAGGCGCGGTCAAGCTGCGCCTTGAACCCGACGCGGCCCAGCGCAAGGCCATCGCCAAGCAGCTTGGCCTCGTCAGCCTGGAGGCGCTGAGCGCCGAGGTCTACCTGACCTCCTGGCTTGACGGCGCCGAGGTCTCGGGCGTGCTGCGGGCGCGCGTGGTGCAGACCTGCGGCGCGACGGCCGACGACTTCGAGACCCCGATCGACGCTCGTTTCGACCTGAAGGTCCTGCCGGCCAATAGCCAGAACGCCCCGCAGGAGGCGTTCGGCGACCTGGGCATCGATCCCGACGGCGACGACCCGCCCGACGTGCTGGAGGGCGATAGGATCGACGTCTCCGGCTATGTCGTCGAGCACCTGGCCCTGGAGCTCGATCCGTTCCCCCGCAAGCCGGGCGCGGTGTTCGTGCAGCCGCCGGAGCCGGTCGAACTTTCTCCGTTCGCGGCGCTCAAGAGCCTGAAAGCGGCGAAAGACGAGGGCTGAACGGCTCGACTCGCCCGCTTGCGTGATATTCACGCGGATGTATCTTCCGCCGCCTTGGAAAAGGCGGCCCGCCTGTTGGAGCTTCTCGCGCCACGTGCCCCAATCCGTAGTCATCTCCGTCGACGCCATGGGCGGCGACCACGGTCCGTCGATCGTTGTGCCGGGCGTGGCCCAGGCGGCCCAGGCCCTGCCGGGGGTGCGCTTCCTGCTGCACGGCGATAGCGCGCGGATCGAGGCGGAACTGGCCCGTTGTCCCGCCGCGCGCGCGGTCAGCGAGATCCGCCACTGCGACAAGGCCATCGCCATGGACGAAAAGCCCGCCCAGGCCATGCGCCGGGGCAAGGGCTCGTCGATGTGGAACGCCATCGAGTCGGTTCGCGCCGATGAGGCCCAGGCCTGCGTCTCGGCGGGCAACACCGGCGCCCTGATGGCCATCTCCAAGCTGATCCTGCGCATGGGCGCGGAGCTGGAGCGTCCCGCGATCGTCGCCAACTGGCCGAACATGAAGGGCGTCGCCACGGTCCTGGACGTCGGCGCCAATGTCGAGAGCGACGCGGACCAGCTGGTCGAGTTCGCGATCATGGGCGCGGCCTTCCACCACGCGATGCATGGCGTGGAGCGCCCCACGGTCGGGCTGCTGAACGTCGGCTCCGAGGACCAGAAGGGCCACGAGGAAGTGCGCGAGGCCCACGCTATCCTGCGCGAGGCCAAGCTCGATTTCGACTATCACGGCTTTGTCGAGGGCAGCGACCTGGCCTACGGCGTCGTGGACGTGGTCGTCACCGACGGCTTCACCGGCAATGTCGCCCTGAAGACCGCCGAAGGCATGGCGCGGTTCTTCTCGAACGAGATCAGGACCACCTTGACCTCCGGGCCGCTGGCCATGCTGGGGGCCATGATCGCCTCGGGCGCGCTGAAGAGGATGCGCCAGCGGCTGGATCCCAGCCGGGTCAACGGCGCCCCGCTGCTGGGGCTCAACGGGATCGTGGTCAAGAGCCACGGCGGCGCGGACGCCAACGGCTTCGCCTCGGCCGTGCGGGTCGCCATCAATCTCGCGCGCAGCGATTTCCGCGCCGAGATCGACAGAAATCTGAAGAGCCTGACCGCCGCCGCGGCCAAGGACGAAGCCTCGAAGGCGGGGCAGGACCAGGGAGCGGTCGAGTGAGCTTAGTGAGAAGCGTGGTGACCGGGGTCGGCGCGTACCTGCCGCCCAAGGTCGTGACCAATGACGATCTGGCCAAGTTCGTCGACACCAGCGACGAATGGATCGTTGAGCGCACGGGCATCCGCCAACGCCACCAGGCCGCCGACGACCAGCCGGTCTCCGATCTCGCCACCGAGGCCGCCAAGGAGGCCCTGGCGGCCGCCGGCAAGACCGCCGCCGAGGTCGATCTGATCATCGTGGCCACCACCACGGCCGACCTGACCTTTCCCGCCGTCGCCACCATGGTCCAGCGCAAGCTGGGCGCGCCGGTCGGCATCGCCTTCGACGTCCAGGCCGTCTGCTCGGGCTTCGTTTATGCCCTGAGCGTCGCCGACGGCTTCGTGGCGCGCGGTCACGCCAAGTGCGCCCTGGTGATCGGCGCCGAGACCATGACCCGCCTGATGGACTGGAGCGACCGCGGCACCTGCGTGTTGTTCGGCGACGGGGCCGGCGCGGTCGTGGTGGAGGCCAAGGCGGGCGAGGGGACCACGGCCGACCAGGGCCTGCAGGGCTTTGCCCTGCGCGCCGACGGGACCAAGCAGGACCTGCTTTATGTCGACGGCGGCGTTTCGACCACCGGCACGGTCGGCAAGCTGCGGATGCTGGGCAACCAGGTCTTCAAGCACGCCGTGGTCAACATCTCCGAAGCCATCCATGCCGCGGCCGCCAACGCGGGCGTCGCCGTGGCGGATGTCGACTGGTTCATCCCGCACCAGGCCAATCAGCGCATTCTGGCCGGCGTGGCCCATCGCTGCGGCATCGACGAGAACAAGGTGATCTCGACCGTCGCCATCCACGCCAACACCTCGGCCGCTTCGATTCCGCTGGCCCTGGCCCACGGGATCAAGGACGGCCGAATCAAGAAGGGCGACCTTCTGTTGCTGGAAGCCATGGGCGGCGGCCTGACCTGGGGCGCCTGCGTCCTTCGCCTTTAAGGCGAAGCTTACGCTCGGGCATGAACTCCTGTCCTTGAGTCTTTGACTTCATGCGATAATCACGGCATGAGGTCATCGGTGAATTCGGGCGCGGCCAAACGAGGGTGGCGGCGCCGCATCGGACTTGCCGCGAGTACTCCGTCTTAAGCGGCCTCCGCGCCGCTTCGATACGCGTGAAGGGGGTTGCATGAAGGGCGCTACTTTGACCCGGGCCGACCTGTGCGAGGCGGTCCATGAAGAGGTCGGACTGACCCGTCAGGACTGCGCCGGACTGGTCGAGCGCACCCTGGATCTCGTGGCCGAGGCGCTCGAGGAGGGCGAAACGGTCAAGCTTTCCGGCTTCGGCGTCTTCCAGGTCCGTTCCAAGCGCGCGCGCATGGGCCGCAATCCCAAGACCGGCGAGCCGGCCGAGATCGAGCCCCGTCGGGTGATCGGTTTCCGGGCTTCCCAAGTCATGAAGGCGCGAATCGATCGCGCGCTCGGCGACTAGGGATGGCCGCGGTGGCGAAGGGGCCTAACGCCTTCCGCACGATTTCCGAGGCCGCCGACGAATTGGGCGTGCCTCAACACGTTCTGCGCTTCTGGGAAACCAAGTTCTCGTTCATCCGGCCGATGAAGCGAGCGGGCGGCCGACGCTTCTATCGGCCCCAGGACGTCGCCGTTCTGAACGGCGTGCGAACCTTGCTGCACAGCGAAGGCCTGACCATCAAGGGCGTCCAGAAGCTGCACCGCGACCACGGGCTGGCGCAGGTGATCGCCGCGGGTCTTGGCGCGAATGGGGCGGCGAACCTGGATCCCGAGGTGGATTACAAGGACGACGCTGCGGCCGCCCGACGTCTGGATGACCGCGCCCGTCATCGCCTGGCGTTTGCTCTCGACGACCTCACGGCCGTGAAATCCCGCCTCGACGGTCTTCTGGCGCGCGGCTGAACGCACCGTCGATTTCGTCCGAAATCGCTGTTGCCCAACCCCCGAGCGGCGCCTATAAGGGCGCTCCTTCCGCGTCGGAGCGTGGCGCAGCCTGGTAGCGCACTTGACTGGGGGTCAAGGGGTCGCAGGTTCGAATCCTGTCGCTCCGACCATTCGCGGAAGACGAAAGGCCGCCCTTCGGGGCGGCCTTTTTCATGTTCCGTCGCCTCGCGTCGCCTCGCGGTTATCGCTGGCCGACGTCGAGCGGCTTGTCGGCCTTGCCCATCCAGGAGATCAGCGGAATCACCGGCAGGACCCAACCCATGCCCAGCGCCACGAAGTAAACGAGGTGCACCAGGCGGTTGGGCGGCAGTCGGTCGTACAGGCTGGTGAAGACCCAGATCCAGGCGAACAACACGACCATGACCGCGAGCGAGCCGATCAGCTTGCGCGGGCGGGCGGGAATCAGGGGAGCGCTCACGCGGTTCTCCGGAAAAGGCTGAGAACAGCCAGAAACAGGATCGCGCCCACGCTGGACACGACCAGCTCTCCGGCGAAGCCGGGCAGATGCAGGTCGATGCGCGAGGCGATGAACGCTCCGATGTACGAGCCGATGACGCCGATCAAGAGCTTGATGAACAGCGAGTGGTGGCGCGCCAGGACAAGGTCGGCGATCCAGCCGGCCAGGATGCCGATCACCGCCGCCGCGAATACGCCCATGCCGCTCATGCTGGTCTCTGCCCCTGAACGTCCATTTCTCGCATGAACGCGCGACGCCGTCATGCCAGACCACGCGAAGATTGCCCCGAGCGTCCGGCGGGCGTAGGGAAGACACGCCGCATTTCGGCCCAGAAGTGACGCTTTTCCGATCCCATGACGTCTTTCCTGCGTTCCGACCGCTCGCGCGCCGTCGCGATCTGGCTGTTCATCGTCGCCGCCATGGTCTTTTCCATGGTCGTCGTCGGCGGAGCCACCCGCCTGACCGGCTCTGGCCTCTCGATCACCCAGTGGAAGCCGATCATGGGCGCTCTGCCGCCCCTGTCGGATCAGGCCTGGCGCGAGAGCTTCGAGCTCTACAAGAAGATCCCTCAGTTCAAGCTGGTGAACCCCGACATGACGCTGGAGGGGTACAAGAGCATCTTCTGGTGGGAGTGGGCGCACCGCCTGCTGGGCCGCACGGTGGGCGCGGCCTTCGCGATCCCCTTCGTCGTCTTCCTGATCCGCCGCGATATTCCGCGCCGCCTGATCTGGCGTTGCGCGGCGATGCTGGGGCTTGGCGGGCTGCAAGGCCTCGTGGGCTGGTGGATGGTCTCCAGCGGCCTTTCCGAGCGTGTCTCGGTGGCGCCCGAGCGCCTGATGATCCATCTGAGCCTGGCCCTGACCCTGTTCGTGGTGCTGATCTGGACGGGCCTGGACGCCTGGAACGGCTCGCCGCGCGTCGAGGAACGCTCCAAATGGCGCGGCTGGGCGCTGGCTTTCCTGGCGGCGGTGTTCTTCCAGTGCATGTTGGGGGCGCTGGTCGCCGGCAATCACGCGGGCCTGGTCTATAACGACTGGCCGCTGATGAATGGTCATGTCTTCCCGGCCGACTATGCCGGTCACGGCCTCTGGGGCACGCTGGCCCACAGCCAGGGCGCGGTGCAACTGCACCACCGGCTGATGGCCTATCTGCTGTTCCTAGGCGGCATCGCCGTCGGCGTCGTCGCCGGGCGCGATCGGCTGTTGGCCGGCGGGGCCAAGGCCGTGGCGATGGCGGTGGCGATCGTGGTCACCCTACAGGCCGCCTTGGGAGTCTGGACGCTGATGGCCCAGGCGCCGATCGCGCTCGGCGTGCTGCACCAGGCGGGCGCGGCGCTGCTGCTGGCGACCGCGACGGTCTTCGCCTGGCGCGTGCGGCGGCCCTGACACAGTCTCGGCTTTGTCGCGAGGCAGAAGCCGAGGCTCATGGAGAGCGGCGGAGCCGCCCCACCCAATCCCTCTCCCGTCGGGAGAGGGCGGGGCCCGTCCCGACGAAAGTCGGGATGGGAGGGTGAGGGTGAACGGAGTGGGCCGGGAACACACGGATCTTTCCGCGCGGCGGATCTTCGAGGCCCTGTTCGGAAAGGGCTTGGCCCCTCACCCTCCCGCGCTTCGCGCGGGTCCCTCCCTCTCCCCGCGGAGAGGGCGGTATGGGGATTGGAGGCGCTCTGTCCTCGGCGTTCGCGATCTCGAACACAGCGAAATCAACGCCTTGTCGATTTTACACCCCCGCCAATCCTCGGCGTTCGGCGCCGCGCCATAATCCTAGCCATCCCCGTCGCGGGGGAGGGCGTTTGGATCCGGCCCAAAACGGCGGCGGGGCTAGGTTGAGCGGGGCCGCGTGGTCTCGAAGCGGTTTCGACCGGGGTCTGTTCGTTGGATAGATCCGGGATCTCGGAAGAGGCCGTGGAGGGGCGAGCGCGGAGCGACAGGGCGGTGATCGTACAAGCCGCCTATCGTGGATCGTCGGGCTGGGTCCGGATGTAGCCGTCCCAGTTGGTCCGCGCCCGTCCGGGGGCTAGTGGGGACCCGAGCTGAAATACGCTCACGCCTCCCATCCTCACGGGCAAGAACAGCCTGGCGGAGCGGACTCGCGAGCCGAAACACAACAAACCCTACGGTCTCCGGGTTCGCCCGGCCGCTCCGTCGCCTCCCCATAGACCTTCAGCGGCTGGCCGCGTGAAGCGGCGGACGCATGACCTCGCGGCGCGCCGAATTCGCGGTTGCGGTATTATATTACCTTTTGTCGTATCTCTTTGTATTATATTGGTTTTGTAAGTTTTTTGTATCGCTGTTGTTGACAGGGGGCGAACCCTCCCGTACATGCCGCGCCTCACACGGACGAAACCGGATTTCTCGGGGTCGGACGCCTAGAAATTACGGATCAATCCCATGCAGAAGATCACGGCTTCCTTGAAGCCAGCCGAGGTCGAGAAGAAGTGGATCGTGGTCGACGCCGAGAACGCCGTTGTCGGCCGTCTGGCGACGTTCATCGCCATGCGTCTTCGCGGCAAGCACCGTCCTGACTACACCCCGCACGTCGATTGCGGCGACTTCGTCGTCGTCATCAACGCCGACAAGGTGAAGTTCACCGGCAAGAAGCTGGACGACAAGGTCTACTACCGTCACACCGGTCACCCGGGCGGCGTCAAGGAAACCACCCCGCGCAAGGTGCTGGGCGGTCGTTTCCCCGAGCGCGTCCTGGAAAAGGCCGTCGAGCGCATGCTGCCCAAGGAGAGCCCCCTGGCTCGCAAGCAGCTGACCCACCTGCTCATCTACAACACCGGTGAGCACCCGCACCAAGCGCAGAACCCCGAAGTCGTCGACTTCGCGGGCCGCAACGCCAAGAACATCCGGAGCCTCTAAGCTATGACCGACGCTCAAGGCTTTGACGCGCTGGCCAGCCTGTCCAGCAACCCGGAAGCGGCCGCCCCGGCCGAGCCCAAGATCGACGCCCAAGGCCGCGCCTACGCGACCGGCAAGCGCAAGAACGCGATCGCTCGCGTCTGGATCAAGCCAGGCAAGGGCTCGATCACGATCAACGGTCGTGACCAGGAAGTCTATTTCGCCCGTCCGGTGCTGCGCATGATGATCGCCCAGCCGCTGGAAGTGACCGACCGTCTGGGTCAATTCGACGTCGTCGTGACGGTCGAAGGCTCGGGCCTGTCGGGTCAGGCCGGCGCCATCCGCCACGGCCTGTCCAAGGCTCTGACCTATTACGAACCCGGCCTGCGTCCGGTCCTGAAGCCGCACGGCTTCCTGACCCGCGACAGCCGCGTCGTCGAGCGTAAGAAGTACGGCAAGGCCAAGGCCCGCCGCAGCTTCCAGTTCTCGAAGCGCTAATCGCGACGATTACGTGTTTGGGAAGGGGCGCTTCGGTTCGGCCGAAGCGCCCTTTTTCATTTCTGTCTCTGTTTTCTGCTTCTTCTGGCTGATCGCCCCAGATCGGAGTTCGCCATGTCCAGCGCCCCCAAGGTCTTCATCGACGGCGAAGCCGGCACCACCGGCTTGCAGATCCGCGAGCGCTTGGTCGGCCGCAAGGACCTGGAGCTGATCTCGATCGATCCGGACAAGCGCAAGGACGCCGACGCCCGCGCCGAGATGCTGAACGGCGCCGACGCCGTGATCCTGTGCCTGCCCGATGACGCGGCCAAGGAGGCTGTCTCGCTGGTCACCAATCCGAACACGGTGATCATCGACGCCTCGACGGCCTATCGCACCGCGGAGGGCTGGACCTATGGCTTCCCGGAGCTGGACAAGGAACAGCGCGGCAAGATCGCCGCCGCCAAGCGCATCTCCAATCCCGGCTGCTATCCGACCGGCGCCATCGCCCTGACGCGGCCGCTGGTCAGCGCCGGCATCCTGCCCGCCGAACTGCCGATCTCATACAACGCCGTCTCCGGTTACAGCGGCGGCGGCAAGGCGATGATCGCCGAGTTCGAGGACGAGGGCGCGCCGAACCACACCAAGGTTCCTTACCGGATCTACGGCCTGTCCCTGGCGCACAAGCATGTGCCGGAAATGCAAAAGCACGGCGGTCTTCTGACCCGCCCGATCTTCATGCCGGCCGTCGGACGCTATCCGCAGGGCATGATCGTCGAGCTGCCGCTGCACTTCTCGACCCTGAACGGCGCGCCGTCGCTGGGCGACCTGCACGACGCCCTGGTCAAGCACTACAAGGGCGAGCATTTCGTCGAGGTGGCGTCGCTGGACGAGGCCAAAAGCCTGACCACCCTGGATCCGGAAGGCCTGAACGGCACCAATCGCCTGAAGCTTTTCGTGTTCGGTTCGGACACCAGCGGCCAGGCGCGGCTGGTGGCCTTGCTCGACAATCTCGGCAAGGGGGCCTCCGGGGCGGCGGTGCAGAACCTCAATCTCGCCCTGGGCCTGAAGGAAAGCGCGGGCCTGTAAGGCCGATGGCCGATATTCGCGTCGGGGCGGACAGGCTTTAGCGCGTTACCGACTCGATGAAGCGCTGGACCGCCAGCGTATAGCCGCCGGGCTCACCGAGCTGGGCGTTGATTTCGCCGTGGCTGAGATCCTCGGGCAGCACGCTCGCCTTGCCGCCGAGGCCCACGGCCTTGTCCGCCAGCCCCTTGGCCTGCGGGCACGAGTCGGCGCGGCGCGAGGAGCAGACCAAAAGCATCGGAACGGGGGCGGACTTCATCTGGTGCAGAGGCGAGAGGGCCCGCCACACGATGGGGTCGTGGCCGAAAGCGTCGTCATAGAGCTTGAAGTGCTTGGCCTCCATGATCGCGGGAACGTCCATGGCCGCGCTGTCTAGCGCCACAGTGCCGCGCCAGGGTTTGACGCCTTGCTGGGCGGCGAGGGCGGGCTCCGCGGTCAACAGCGCCACGAGGTGCGCGCCGGCCGAATGGCCCATCAACACCACCTTGCCAGGGTCGCCGCCCCAGCTTTCCGCCTTGGCCTGGACAGCGGCCACGGCGCGGGCGACGTCAGCGGCCTGCTCGGCGACGCCGGTCCGGGGCAGCATTCGATAGTTGATCGAGACGAAGATCACACCCTGGCTGGAGAGCCATCGGACCTTGTTGTCGACCACGCGACCCATGGCCTTGTCGCCGATCCGCCAGCCGCCGCCGTGCGCCATGACCACGATCGGCGCGCCCTTGGCCGCCTTGGAGTGATAGACGTCGAAGGTCTGGGCCTTGTCGCCGCCGTAGGCGATGTCGCGATCGACCTCGACGCCGTCCGGCGCTGGCGCGGTCGCCGCGCGGGCCTCGGCGCGTTCGGCCATTCGCGCGGCGATCCGGTCGCGCAGGCGCTGAGCGTCCGCCGGCTGGGCGGCCAGCACGGCAGTCACCGCGATCAGCGCCGCGCCGATAAGGCGGTTCATGACTTCACCAGCACGAAGCTGCCGGGCGCGTCCTCCAGGGGCTTCAGCTTGCCCTTGGCGGGATCCCGGGCGGGAACCTGGTCGCCCGAGCGCGCCTTCAGCCAGGCGCCCCAGTGCGGCCACCAGGAGCCGGGATGCTCCTGCGCCCCGGCGATCCATTCGCTGACGTCGCCCGGCAGCTTATCGTTCGTCCAGTGCTGATACTTCTTGGCGTCGGGGTGATTGATTACCCCGGCGATATGGCCCGAGCCGGCCATGGTGAAGGTGACCGGCCCGCCGAACGCCTTGGCCCCGCGATAGACGCTGCGATAGGGCGCGATGTGGTCGTCCTTCGACGACTGGACGTAGATCGGGATCTTCACCTTGGAGAGATCCAGATGCTCGCCGCCCAGGTTGAGCTTGCCCGTGGTCAGGGCGTTGTCCTTATAGAAATTGCGCAGATAGAACAGGTGCAGCGCCTTGGGCATCCGGGTCTGGTCGGCATTCCAGAACAGAAGATCGAACGGCCTCGGCTCCTTGCCCATCAGATAGTTGCTGACGAAGAACGACCAGATCAGGTCGTTGCCGCGCAGGGCGTTGAAGGTGTCGGCCATCGACTGGCTGGGCAGGAAGCCGCCCGCCTGGTCCATCTGCTGCTCGATCGACTGCAGCCATTCCTCGTTGGTGAACAGCAGGAGATCGCCGGCTTCGGCGAAGTCCTGCTGGGCCGCGAAGAAGGTGGCCGAATTGATCCGCTTGTCGCCCTTGGCCGCCATGTGGGCCAGGGCCACCGACAGCAGGGTGCCGCCGATGCAGTAGCCGACCGTGTTGACCCGATCGACGTCGCACTGGGTCATGACCTGCTGGGTGGCGTCATAGATCCCTTCGAACATGTAGTCCTCGAAGGTCTTGTCGGCCAGCTTGCGGTCCGGATTGACCCAGGAGGCGACGAACACCGTAAAACCCTGGCTGGTCAGCCAGCGGATCATCGAGTTCTCGGGGCGCAGGTCCAGGATGTAGAACTTGTTGATCCAAGGCGGGAAGATCAGCAGCGGGATTTCGCACACCGTCTCGGTGGTCGGGTTGAATTGCAGCAGCTGCAGGATGTCGTTTTGATAGACGACCTTGCCCGGCGCGGTGGCGACGTTCTCGCCGACCTTGAACTTGGCGAGATCCGTCTGGCTGATCGCCAGCTGGCCGCCGCCGCGCTCGAGATCGGCGGCGAAATTCTCCATGCCCTTCACCAGACTCTCGCCTTGGGTCTGCACGACCTCGCGCAGGGCGGCGGGATTGGAGATCAGGAAATTCGACGGCGAAAAGGCGTCGGTCAGCATCTTGGTGAAGAATTCGACGCGACGCTTGGTGGCCGGATCGACACCGTCGACGTCGGCCACCAGTTTGTTCAGCCAGTTCGACGACAGGAGATAGGACTGCTTCATCAGGTCGAACATCGGGTTCGACGCCCAGTCCGGATCATTGAAGCGCTTGTCGCCGGCGGCCGGTGCGACGACGGGCTTGACTTCCTCGCCAGCGGCGCGACGGGCGACCGACTGCCAGAGATCCATGTATTGGCCAAAGAGATCGGCCTGGGCGCGCATCAGGCGGTCGGGCTGGGCGGCCAGGCGGCCCATAACCTCGTTGAGGGCCGGGGCGACATGGAAGGGATCGGGCGTCAGGGCCGCCGGCCGGTCGGCTTGGCGCAACGCGGCCTCGGCGATCGCGCCTTGGGCGGTCACCGCGGCGCGGGCCAGGTTCGCCGACAGGGTCTCGACCATTTTCAACTGGTCGGCCGAGAGCACGGTTTCGAACGGCGGGAAGGGGGGCTGAGCCGGCTTGGCTCCGGCGGCCGATTCGGGCGGGGCCTTGGGCTCCGGCGGCGCCTCGGCGATCGCGGGCTTGGCCTTCGCCTTGGGGGTCTTGGGCTTGGAGGGGGCCGACTCGGCCTCGGGAACGGCTTTCTTCCGAGGCTTGGGGGCGGGTTTCGCCGTGGCCATTGGGTTTCCTCCGCTCTAGTCCTGAGCCCGTTCGAGAAAAGCGACGACGAACGCCTTCCGCTCGTCGCGATCATCGCATAAGACCAGATCCAATGAACGGCGAAACCCGCAAAATCACGCGTCTTGCCCTGACCGTCGGCCTCGCCGCCGGCGCGGCGGCGTGCGCGAACCCGTTCGCCACGGCCCAGGTCGATCCCGCGTCGCCGATCGCCGCCCAGGTGGCCGCCGCCGCCAAGTCGCGTGAACCGCGCATCAAGCTCGTGCAGATCCCGGCCGTGCCGAAGGACATTCCGACCGACGCCCAGATCCGCGCGCGCGTGGCCTCCCAGACCGCCGCCGGCGAAGCCCTGACCAAGGCCGTCGCCCCGGGCACCTGGGAACTCAAGGATACTCAGCCCTACGCCGACAAGGCCTATCGCGACGTGAAGCCGCCGGCGTTCGAGGCGCCGACCGACGCCGATCGCGCCGCGACCGAAGCCTTCGCCAAGGCCGCGCGCGGCCGAGCTAGCGCGCCTCCGTCACAGCCCCAATAGGGTGGCGGAGGCATAATCTTCCTTGAACCGGCTTGGCTCGACCCCGCTCGGGGTCTATCCATGCCCGACTTTCCGCTCCCAAAGCGCCGAAGCGGCGCATAGAGCCCCCATGAGCACCGATTTCCACCGTATCCGCCGTCTGCCGCCCTACGTCTTCGAAGAGGTCAACAAGATCAAGGCGCGTCTTCGCGCCGAGGGCGTCGACATCATCGACTTCGGGATGGGCAATCCCGACATGCCGACCCCGCCTCACATCGTCGAGAAGCTGATCGAGACCGCGCGCGACCCGAAGGCGGGTCGCTATTCCGCGTCCAAAGGCATTCCTGGCCTTCGCAAGGCCATGGCCAACTATTATGGCCGCCGCTTCGGGGTGAAGTTGAACCCCGACACCGAGGTGATCGCCACGCTGGGCTCCAAGGAAGGCTTCGCCAACCTCGCCCAGGCCCTGACGGGGCCCGGTGACGTGATCATCTGTCCGAATCCGGCCTATCCGATCCACGCCTTCGGCTTCATCATGGCCGGCGGCATTATCCGCCACGTGCCGGCCCTATCGCCCGAGGATTACCTGTCCAACATCAGCCGCGCGGTGAAGCACTCGGTGCCGCCGCCGTCGGTGATGATCCTGTCCTATCCATCGAACCCGACCGCCCAATGGGTGGGGCTGGACTTCTACAAGGACGCGATCGCCCTGGCCAAGAAGCACGACCTTCTGGTCATCAGCGACGTGGCCTATGGCGAGATCTATTTCGACAACAACCCCCCGCCGTCGGTGCTGCAGGTCGACGGCGCCAAGGACATCGCGGTCGAGGTCAATTCGCTGTCCAAGACCTACGCCATGGCTGGCTGGCGCGTGGGCATGGTGGTCGGCAACAGCCGCATCTGCGCGGCGCTGGCGCGGGTGAAGTCCTATCTTGATTACGGGGCCTATACGCCGGTGCAGGTGGCGGCCGCCGCGGCGCTGAACGGGCCGCAGGACTGCGTCGACGAGATCCGGGGCATCTACAAGAGCCGCCGCGACACCTTGATCAAGTCGATGGCCGCCGCCGGCTGGGACATTCCCAATCCGCCGGCCTCGATGTTTGCCTGGGCCAAGATCCCCGAGGCCTATCGCGAGGCGGGCTCGATGCTGTTCTCGCGCCTGTTGATCGAGGAGGCCGGCGTCGCCGTCGCGCCCGGCATCGGCTTTGGCGAATACGGCGAAGGCTATGTCCGCATCGGTCTGGTCGAGAACGAGCACCGCATTCGCCAGGCCGCGCGCAACGTCAAGAAATTCATCGCCAACGCCGACTCCATCCTGGCCAAGGCCCACAACAAGATGGAACAGGCTTAAGGCCGGTTCACCCCAAGGATTTCGAAGATGACGAAGAAGACCTGGCGCATCGGCGTGGCGGGCCTGGGCACCGTCGGCGGCGGCCTCCTGCGGTTCCTGGCTGATCGCCCCGACTTCGCGCCGGCCGGCGATCGGGCGGTGATCACCGCCGTCTCGGCCCGCAACAAGTCGCGGCCGCGCACGGTCGATATTTCGAATCTGGCCTGGTTCGACGATCCGGTGGCCTTGGCGGGATCGCCGGACATCGACCTGTTCGTCGAACTGGTGGGCGGCAGCGACGGTCCGGCCAAGGTCGCCGTCGAAACCGCCCTGAAGGCCGGTAAGCCGGTGGTCACGGCCAACAAGGCCCTGATCGCCGTCCACGGCGCCGAGCTGGCCGCCTTGGCCGAGGCTCAGGGCGTGCCGCTGCTGTTCGAAGCGGCCGTCATGGGTGGCACGCCGGCGGTGAAGATGCTGCGCGAAGCCATGGTCGGCGACGACGTGGTCTCGGTGGCCGGCATCCTCAATGGCACCTGCAACTTCATCCTCTCGGAGATGGAGAAGACCGGTCGCTCGTTCGCCGACGTGCTGCGCGAGGCGCAGGGGCTGGGCTATGCCGAGGCTGATCCGACCACCGACGTCGGCGGCTTCGACGCGGGCCACAAGATCAGCATCCTCGCCGCGCTCGCCTTCGGCTGCGCTCCCAATTTCGACGCCGCCGAGATCGAGGGCATCAGCGAGGTCGACCTGCTGGACATCAAGCTGGCCAAGGATCTGGGCTATCGTATCAAGCTGATCGCCGCGGCGGCCAAGGCCGAGGACGGCGTCGCGGTGAAGGTGCATCCCTCGCTTGTCCCGCTGGACCATCCGCTGGCCCAGGCCGGCGGCGCTCTGAACGCGCTGTTCATCGAGGGCAAGCGCATCGGCCGGATCTTCATCCAGGGGCCGGGCGCGGGCGCGGGTCCGACCGCCGCCGCCGTGGCCGCCGATATCGCCGATGTCATGACCAAGGCCGTGCGTCCGGTGTTTCAGGCTCCGGCCGGCGACTTGGCGCCGTTCGTGGCCATCGATCCCGCCCGCGCGGTGGGCAAGGCTTATCTGCGCGTGATGGTCCAGGACCAGCCGGGCGTGATCGCCGCGATCTCCGAGACCCTGGCCGAATGCGACGTTTCGATCGACAGCTTCCTGCAAAAGCCCGTCGAAGGCGCGGGCGGGGTGCCGATCGTGCTCGTTACCCATGCGACTCCGGAATCCAAATTGCTGGACGCGATTAGCCGCATCGAAAAGCTGCGGACCGTGCTAGAGCGTCCCCGTCTTCTGCGCGTCGCGCGCATCTAATAAAGCCGTCAAAAGACGGCGCCGAAGGCGACATTGGGAACAGGTCCTCCTAGGAGGACCGGGAGAAACGGATGAGTTCGAACACCCTGGACCGCTCGCTGGTCCTGGACGCCGTTCGCGTAACCGAAGCCGCCGCCATCGCTTCATGGACGATGCTGGGGCGGGGCGACGAGATGGCCGCCGATCAGGCCGCCGTCGACGCGATGCGCAACGCTCTCAACGAGCTGAACATCGACGGCGAGATCGTCATTGGCGAGGGCGAGCGCGACGAAGCGCCCATGCTCTATATCGGCGAGAAGGTCGGCTCGGGCAAAGGCCCCAGGATCGACATCGCCCTGGATCCGCTGGAGGGCACCACCCTGGCGGCCAAGTCCCAGCCCAACGCCCTGACGGTGATGGCCTGGGCGCCCAAGGGCACGCTGCTGAACGCCCCCGACACCTATATGGACAAGATCGCCTGCGGCCCGGGCCTGCCCCCCGGGGTGATCGACCTGGACCGCTCGCCGGCCGAGAACATCCAGGCCCTGGCCGAGGCCAAGGGCGTCGCCGCCAGCGAAATCACCGTCTGCGTGCTGGATCGCCCGCGCCACGCCGAGATCATCGCCGGCGTCCGCGCGGCCGGCGCGCGCATCCAACTGATCACGGACGGCGACGTGGCCGGGGTGATCAACACCACCGATCCGTCGACGGGCATCGATCTCTATCTGGGCTCGGGCGGCGCGCCCGAGGGCGTTCTGGCCTGCGCGGCCTTGAAGTGCGTCGGCGGCCAGTTCCAAGGGCGGCTGCTTTTCCGCAACGCCGACGAGCGGGCCCGGGCCGCGCGCTGGGGCGTCACCGAACTGGACAAGAAGTACGACCTGCACGAGATCGTCCGAGACGAGGCGATCTTCGCGGCCACCGGCGTGACGCGCGGGGGGCTGCTGGACGGCGTCGTCTTCCGCGACGGCTGCGTCCACACCCACACCCTGGTGATGAACTCCTCGACGGGCACGGTCCGCGAGGTTCGCATGAAGCGTAAGGTCTAGGGCGCGCGCACCCCGAGACTTTCTTGTCACGACCGTCCTGTAGTAGCGGCGGTCCGCTTCCGGTTCCCGAGGATATGAGATGACCACCTTCGTCGACCTGACCGCCTGGCTCGCGGCCGAGCCGGCCGACGCCGCGCTCAAGGACGTCGTACGGACGATCGCGGCGACCTGCGCGCGGATCAGCCGCGTCGTCGCCTCCGGCGCCCTGTCGGGCAGCCTCGGCGCGGCCGGCAGCATCAATGTCCAGGACGAGGAGCAGAAGAAGCTCGACGTCATCACCAACGACATGCTCAGCGACGCCCTGAAGGCGTGCGGCCCGGTCGCCGGCCTGGCCTCGGAGGAGATGGAAGAGGTCGAACCCACGGGCCGCGTCGGCGGCTATCTGGTGACGTTCGATCCTCTCGACGGCTCCAGCAACATCGACGTCAACGTCTCGGTCGGGACGATCTTCTCGGTACTGCCCGCGCCGGCGGGCCACGCGCCGGTCGAGGCCGATTTCCTCCGGCCGGGCCGCGATCAGGTGGCGGCGGGCTATGCCGTCTATGGTCCGCAGACCATGCTCGTGCTCACGCTGGCCAGCGGCGTCAACGGCTTCACGCTCGACGCCGAGGGGCGTTGGCTGCTGACCCATCGGGCCATTGCCATCAAGGCCGACACCGCCGAGTTCGCGATCAACATGTCGAACCAGCGCCATTGGGCCGAGCCCGTGCGCCGCTATATCGACGGCTGCCTAAGGGGCAAGGACGGCCCGCGCGGCAAGAACTTCAATATGCGCTGGGTGGCCTCGATGGTGGCCGACGTCCATCGCATCCTGATGCGCGGCGGGATCTTCATGTACCCGTGGGACGCCCGCGAGCCGGACAAGCCCGGCAAGCTGCGCCTGATGTACGAGGCCAATCCGATGAGCCTTCTGGTCGAGCGGGCCGGCGGCAAGGCGATCGGCGACGGCGGCGATATCCTGGACGTCCAGCCGACCAGGCTGCACCAGCGCGTGCCGGTCGCGCTGGGCTCGGCCAACGAGGTCGAGGCCGTGCGCGCGGAGATGCGGGCGGGCTAGCCACGTCCCGAACTGTCGCCGCGGCGGCGCATGGTCCGAATCCGCATGACCGGATACTCTGCCGCGATGGCCGCCGACGGTGCTCCCAACCTCTCTTCCCCCGCCTTTCTGGGCGTCGAGCGCTCGCTGAGCGGCCGCGTCTGGCGCGAGCGCCCGGCCGACTTGGCCGTGGTGCGCGATATCCAGCAGCGCCATGGCCTGACCGAGCCCCTGGCCAGGGCGCTCGCCTCGCGCGGCGTCACGCTGGAACAGGCGGAACACTATCTGCGTCCGACCTTGAAGGCGCTGTTTCCCGATCCGTCGACCTTCACCGACATGGACCGGGCCGCCGAGATCCTGATCGATGCGTTGGAACGAGGCCGGCCCACCATGGTCTTCGCCGACTACGACGTCGATGGAGCCACTAGCGCCGCGCTGCTGGTCCGCTGGTTTCGCTATATGGGCGTCGAACTGCCCATCTACATTCCGGACCGCCTGACCGAAGGCTATGGCCCCAGCCCAGCGGCGTTCAAGACCATCCGCGAAGGCGGGGCCGAACTTGTCGTCACCCTCGACTGCGGGGCTGCGGCCTATGACGCCATCGCCAGCGCCGCCGAGATCGGTCTGGAGGTCGTCGTCATCGACCACCACCTGATGCGCGAGGACCCGCCCGCCGCCGCCGCCGTGGTCAATCCCAACCGGCCGGGCTGCCGGAGCGGGCAGGGGGTTCTGGCCGCCGCCGGGGTGACGTTCGTGCTGCTGGCCGCCCTGAATCGCGAGGCGCGGGGGCGCGGCCTGTTCACCGAGGAACGCCCGCAGCCGGATCTGCGCCAGTGGCTGGATCTCGTGGCCTTGGGCGAGGTCTGCGACGTCACCCAGCTGGTCGGCTTCAATCGCGCCTTGACCGCGCTGGGCCTGCGGACCATGGGCGCCTGGGCAAATCCCGGGCTGAAAGCCCTGTTCGAGGTCGGAAAGGGCTCCGGGGAGCCGTCGGTCTTTCACGCGGGCTTCATTCTGGGGCCTCGCATCAACGCCGGGGGGCGTATCGGTCGCTCGGACCTCGGCGCGAAGCTGCTGTCCACGGATGATCCGCTGGAGGCCGCCGCCCTGGCCGAAGAGCTCGACGGCCTCAATACCGAGCGCAAGGCGGTCGAGGCCGCCGTTGTCGAGGAGGCCGCGGCGATGCTGGAGCGCGGCAGCAATTTCAATCCCGACGCCCCCGTGATCGTGGTGGCCGGCGAGAACTGGCATCCCGGCGTCATCGGCATCGTCGCCGGTCGTCTGCGCGAGCGCTATCGAAAGCCGGTGGTGGTGATCGGCATCGACCGCGCCGCCAATGTCGGCAAGGGGTCGGGTCGCTCACAGCCGGGGGTCAATCTTGGTCGCGCCATTCAGGCCGCTTTCGAGACAGGGCTGCTGATGGCCGGCGGCGGTCACGCCATGGCGGCGGGGCTGTCGATTCGCCCCGACGCCATTCCCGAATTCCGAGCCTTTCTGGAAGAGCGGCTGGCGGGCGAAATGGAAGCGATCGGCGTGGAGGCGGTCGAGATCGACGCCCTGGTCCAACCCCGCGCGGCCAATCGCGCTCTGTTGGACGATTTTCAGCGTCTGGCGCCGTTCGGCCTGGGCAATCCCGAGCCCATGTTCGCGCTGACCCAGGTGCGGCCCGAGCGCGTCTCGGCGTTGAAGGGCGGCCATGTTCGGCTCGATCTGGTCGGTCCGACGGGCGACCGCATCAAGGCGATCAGCTGGCGCAGCGCCGAGACGCCGCTGGGCCAGCGCCTGCTGGCGGGCGGCGGCGCGCTGAACGTCGTGGGCAAGCTGAAGCCTGACGACTACATGGGCCGAAACGGGGTTCAGATCGAGATCGAGGACGCCCACGACAGCCGGGTGTGGACGGACTGAAGTCCGAACGAAAAAATCCGGTTTCGCGGGTTGCGCGCCCAAAACGGCGCGGCTATACACCCGCTTCCTCGCGGGGCCGCTGGTCCCTTCGTCTATCGGTTAGGACGCCAGATTTTCAATCTGGAGAGAGGGGTTCGACTCCCCTAGGGACTGCCACCCGCGAGGCTTACATACCGACGATGCTCGCCTTTCGGCGACGTGGTCCCTTCGTCTATCGGTTAGGACGCCAGATTTTCAATCTGGAGAGAGGGGTTCGACTCCCCTAGGGACTGCCACCTTCGGCTGTAGTTAACAATTATTTCCATGACATAACTGCGACGGAATGACGCGGATCGCGCTTGGATGCGGTTTCGGCGCGATTTCGTCATTGACGGTTCTCGTCACGCGAGAACACTGTTCTCGTGGTGCTCGCTCCGATGGGCTGATTGGGCGAGCCAGAGGGGTGGGATGTCTGGTTATGATTTAGAGGACGCTGCGGCGCCCGACGAGTTCGTGCGCATCAGCGGAAGGGTGAAGTGGTTCGACGCCGGCAAAGGCTACGGGTTCATCGTACCCGATGATCCCGGGCAGACCGGACTGAAGGACGTGCTTCTGCATGTGACGTCGCTTCGCAACTGCGGCCGCGAAACCGCCATGGAGGGGGCGGTCATCGTGTGTGACGTGGTGAGGCGGCCCAAGGGCTGGCAGGTCAGCGAGGTCGTCGATCTGGACGAAAGCGGCGCGCCCGCGCCGCTGGAGCGCCAGAGACGGACCTTCGCCGATAATCCGCCGCGTCGTGAGTCGCGAGACCCGCACGGACGGGGCGCGCTGACGCCGGAGGGGCCGGCGGAACGGGCCAAGGTCAAGTGGTTCAACCGCACCAAGGGTTATGGCTTCGTGATCCGCGACGCCGAGCCGGGGGACATCTTCGTGCATATTGAGACGCTCCGACGGGGGGGGCTCGAAGATCTGCAGCCGGGCGACGACGTCCTGGTGCGGTTCGCGCGAGGTCCCAAGGGCCTCGTTGTCGCCGAGATCACCGCCGGCGACGCCTGATCGGCGCGCGGAGAAGCCGGACGCGTTAGGTCGATGGCGCTTCGCTCGCGCTGGAGCGGATCCAGGGCGTCATCGACTTTTCGCGCCTAGCAATCCCATTCCCGCTCGGTCCGTCCACACGGAATCAGCGGGAAAGCCACGCGTTTTCCGCATCGTGGTTGCGCGGAATCGAAAAGCCCTTATACCCCATCGCCTGCCGATGTTTCGGAGCGTAGCGCAGCCTGGTAGCGCATCTGTTTTGGGAGCAGAGGGTCGCAGGTTCAAATCCTGCCGCTCCGACCATCGGTGAGGCTCTTTGGGAGAAGGTCCATGCTGGCCCGCATCTATCGTCCCGCCAAGAACGCCATGCAGTCGGGCAAGGCCAAGACCAAGGACTGGGTGCTGGAATTCGAGCCGGCCTCGGCGCGCAAGCCCGACCCGCTGATGGGCTGGACCCAGTCCAGCGACATGAACGGCCAGATCCGCCTGACCTTCGAGACCCGCGACGAGGCCGTGGCCTACGCCCAGCGCCACGAAATCGCGTTCCAGCTGTTCGAACCGAAGACGCCCAAGCGCATCATCAAGGCCTACGCCGACAACTTCGCCGCCAACCGCAAGCAGCCCTGGACCCACTAGGGCCTGTTACCGGCCGGCCAGCGCGCGCCCTTAGCTCAGCTGGATAGAGCACTCGCCTTCTAAGCGAGCGGTCGCAGGTTCGAATCCTGCAGGGCGCGCCACTTCGGTACCAAACTGCGAACGTCGAGAACCGCCGTCTCCACGCCGCCGTTCGACGCCAAGGTTCGTAGCAGTTCAATCTTTGAACCCATCACGGTTGCGCTCGTGGTCGAGGTGATTTCGACCCGCTGGGCGACGGCGCGAAGCAGGTCGCGCCGCAGGTTCCCGTCCTCGTCGCGCAGCATCTCCCGGGTGGCGGCGGCGAAGCGGATCAGGATCTCTGGATTGATCACGGGTCCTAGCTTTTCGGCGGCGGCGGCGGCGCGGTCGGCTTCCGCCTCGGCGGTGTCGCGCAGATCCGCTAGGGCGCGGATACGGTCTTTCAGAGACGGATCGCGGGGATCCACAAAGCCGTCTTCGACCATGGCGTAAAGTCTGGTCAGCTTCGCCGCGGCCTCCGTGGCGCGTCGGCGCAAGTCCCCGATGTGCTGCTGGCGCTTCTCCGCCCATTGAGCGCGGCGGTCGATGATATTCTCCATCAGGCCCGCCAGGCGCGACGGATCGAGAAGGCGGGTCTCCAGGTGGTGGACAACGGCGTTGTCCACGCGGTCCATGGGGACGGTGATCCCCTTGCAGCCGCCGTCGCCCGTGCGGTTCTTGGTCGAGCAGGTGTAATAGCGGTACTTCCCGTTTTTGCCGGTCCGCAGGGTCATCGCGCCGCCGCAGAGGCCGCAGAAGCAGATGCCGCCCAGCAGGATCGGGCTGTTGACGAACCGCGGGGCCATTCGCTTCGGGTTGCGCTTGTGGAGGGCGTCCTGCACGGCCTGGAATTCGGCCTGGCTGACGATGGGCGGGACCTCGCAGACGATGACCTCGTCCTCGTCCTTGTACTCGCCGGTCGCCGCCACCCGCTGGTTGAAGCGATGTTGGCCGACATAGGTCGTGCAGGTCAGGATGGCGTGGATCGCCGACACGCCGAACCGACCGCCGTCTCGGGTGCGGACACCACGATCATTCAGGTGGACGACAATCGACTTCACCCCCATGGGTCCCGAGCCGTTCTCGCCGTGGATAGCGAGACGATAGATCCGCCGGATCGTCTCGGATTGGAGCGGATCGATTTCCAGCCTCTTCTTGGCTTTCGCTCCGCGCTGTTCGGCGACGACGACCCGGTAGCCCAACGGCGGGCGTGAGCCGTTCCAGAAGCCCTGTCGGGCGTTCTCCTTCATGGCCCGCAGGGTGTGCTTGGCGTTTTCGCGGGACTGGTATTCGTCGAACAACGCCATGATCTGGCGCATCATGATCCCCATGGGATCGTCGCCCAGTTCCTGAGTGATCGACACCACCCGCACCCCGGCCTTGGCCAGCTGGCGGGCGTAAAACTCGAACAGGAACTGGTCGCGGAAGAACCTCGAGAATGAGTGGACCAGCACCACGTTGAACTGCGGCGGCTTGGTCGCGCCGGCCTCGATCATAGCCTGGAAAGCCGGGCGACGGTCGTCCGTCGCGCTGGCGCCAGGCTCGACGAACTCGGCGGCGACGGTCCAGCCCTTGGCGAGGCAATAGGCCTCGAGTTGGCGACGCTGGTCGGGGATGGACAGGTCGTTGTCGGCCTGACGCCCGGTTGAAACCCGAAGATAGAGGGCGGCCTGGGTGGGCAGGGTGGTGCGCTTGGATTGTCGGGCCACGATTAGTCTCCTGGGTCAGGGTGATGACCCGAGGAGTTCGTCCAGCACCCGGGCCAGGTGAGCCTCAAGGACGGCGATCTCGCGCTCAGTGATGGGCACGCGCGCCGGCCAGTCATCGGTCACCGAGAACGAGACGGATGGGGGCGGAGGTGTTGGTAGTGGGGGCGGCGACTTTTCTTCGAGGTAGTCGAAGAAGTCGGGGATGGGGCTTCTGGGGGCGGGGGGGCGGCGGGACATGGGCCATCGTCGGACATGTGTTCGAAGGCGCAAGAACCGGGCGCTCGACGTCGAACAGGCGACGGTAAAGGCAGGTTTCTTGCGGGGCGTAGCCGGAGGGCGACAAGGCGAGGTTCCCGCCG
This sequence comes from Caulobacter sp. SSI4214, assembly GCF_012184455.1. NCBI lineage: Bacteria > Pseudomonadati > Pseudomonadota > Alphaproteobacteria > Caulobacterales > Caulobacteraceae > Caulobacter > Caulobacter sp. SSI4214. The sequence goes on from NZ_SZWJ01000028.1 coordinate 50,457, forward strand.
ACCGCTTCCGCGTTCGGCTTCACCGGGTTTTGAAAGCGACCGGCGGTCACGCTCGGTCCCGCGGCTTTCGCCGCTCCCTCGGGCGCGCCCCCTTGGGCAGGCTCTGGCCTGCCGCCGGACGCTCGACGCCGCCTCCCGCCACGCGCTTCGCGCGGGCTCCTGTGCAGGCTTCATTCTTGGAGGCGGCCTGGCGGCCGCGTGCTTAGGGCTCCGCCCCCAGCGCGCTTCGGACCGGCTTCCGCCCAGCTTCGGTCGTGGTCGTAAGGGCGATGATGGTCGGGGTGGAACGCCCTGCAGCCGGGTCCCCGCGAAGCCGGCCGCTCCGCTTGCACCCCCGGTCTCGCCGACGGGCGTCGGGGTTCAGGCGCGCCTTTTGCGCCTGAACCCCCATGCCCTTGAGGAGGCAGACATGAACACCCACAGCCAAGCTGTTTCGCCCGCTGGCGTCCAATGTGGCCAGGAGCGCGTCTATGCGCTCAACAAGCTCAAGAAGTCGCCGCGCAACGTGCGCAAGGTGGCGCACACCGAGGCCGAGATCGAGGCGCGGGCGGCCAGCATCCAGGCCAAGGGGCTGATTTCGCCCCTGGTCGTCGAGCCGGAGCTTCGCGCCGATGGGACCGAGACCGGCTATGGCCTTGTGACCGCCGGGGAGGGGCGGCGTCTGGCCCTGCGGTTGCTGGCCAAGCGCAAGGTAATCAGCAAGACGACGCCGGTGCGGTGTCTGGTGGATACGCTCAACGATCCCCAGGAGATCTCGCTCGACGAGAACGTTTCCCGCAGCGCGCTCCACCCGGCCGACGAATACGAAGCCTTCCGGGATCAGGCCGAGCGGCGTGGGTTCGGCGCCGAGGAGATCGGCGCGCGGTTCGGCGTCACCGCCGAGGTGGTGCGCCGACGCCTCCGGCTGGGCGCGGTGGCCCCGGACCTTCTGGACGTCTACCGCCAGGGCGGCCTGACGCTGGACCAGCTGCAGGCCTTCGCCATCACCGAGGACCACGCCCGTCAGAGGCAGGTCTTCGAGACCCTGACCAACCGCCAGCCCTATGCCATCCGCCGGGCCATGACCGAGAACACCGCCATGGTCAGCGACCGGCGACTGACCTTCGTGGGATTACCGGCCTATCTCGGCGCGGGCGGCACGATCCTGCGCGACCTCTTCAGCGAGGACGACGGCGGCTATGTCGAGGACGTGCCGCTGCTGGACCGCCTGGTCGCCGAGAAGCTGACCGCTCAGGCCACGGACCTGCGCGAGGCCGAGGGCTGGAAATGGGCGGCGGCCTATCTCGACTACCCGCATGGCCACGGTCTCTCGCGGGTCTATCCGCGTCCGGTCGTGCGCGACGAGGCCGAACAGGCGCGGCTCGCGGCGCTGCGGGAGGACTACGCGGCCCTTTCCGAGGCGTGGGGCGCGGTCGAGGACCTGCCCGCCGAGGTCGAGGCGCGCCTGTCGGCGTTCGAGGCGGCGCTGGCCGCCGCGCCCGACTACGCCTTCGACCCGACCGAGATCGCCTATGCCGGCGTAATGGTCATCCTGGGGCAGGACGGCGTGGCGCGGATCGAGCGCGGCATGGTCCGGGCCGAAGACCTTCCCCCGCCGCCCGCGCCCGAAGCGGACGCGGGCGAGGCGGAGGACGCGATGGCCGGCGAGGACGACGCGCCGCCCTGGGACGAGCGCCAATCGGCGGACGAGGGCGGTCAGGCCGAGCCGGAAGAGCCCGAGGGCGACGCCGCCGCCCCGCTGACCGCCCGGCTGGTCGCCGACCTCACCGCCCACCGCACCATGGCCATGCGCGAGACCCTGGCCCAGAACCCGGATCTGGCGTTGGTCGCCCTGACCCACGCGCTCGTCTGCCATGCCTTCCTCAAGTACGGCGCCATGCCAACCTGCCTCGACGTCCGGCTGAGCTCGATCCCGATGTCGGGGGAGGGCGACGCCATCGATGGGGCGGCGGCGGCGCTCGCCGTGGCCGACCGCCATGCGGCCTGGGCGGCCCAGGCGCCGAGCAATGCCGTCGACCTCTGGGACTTCGTCGTCGGCCTCGACCTCGACAGCCGCATGAGCCTCCTGGCCCACTGCGTGGGGCTGAGCGTCAATGCGCTGCACGGCTACGAGCGTCGCCCCGCCGCCTGGGCGCACGCCGAGCAGCTTGCAACGGCGCTCGACCTCGACATGGCCGACTGGTGGGCGCCCACCGCCGACCGCTACCTGGCGCGTGTCACCAAGGCCCATACCCTGGCGGCGGTGAGCGAGGCGGTCTCGCCC
>NZ_SZWJ01000029.1:0-51663 GCF_012184455.1 Caulobacter sp. SSI4214
ACGCCCGTCACGTCGCCGCCCGAGCCGGTGTCGGCTCTGCCCCGGGACTATGTTGGGCGATCGGGCGCGCCGGTTCTGGGCCCGCCGCTGCCTGGCGACCTGGGGCGGCCCATGGTCGCCAGCGGCGCCGTGGGCCGGGCGGAGACGATCGAGGATGCTCCGCCTGGCGCGCCGCTGGTCGCGCCGGATGCGCGTGTGAACCCGGCGGTGCGGATCCGGCAGGCGGCGCGGACTAGCGGCCTCTTCGTCGCCGAGCCTCGCGATCGGCCGGCGACGTCGTCTGGGGCGCCGCCTGGGACGCCGGTGATCAGCGCGGCTACCGAGCCGGTCGCCGATCCGCGTCTGGTCAGTCCCGAGCGCTTGCAGGCCCCGGCCTCGCCCTATGTTCTGCAGGCCGGCGCGGTCATCCCGGCGGCCCTGGTCACGGGCCTGCGGTCGGACCTCAAGGGCCTGGCCATCGCCCAGGTCACGCGGGACGTCCATGACACCCTGGGCGGCGGGCATCTGCTGATCCCGGCCGGCGCGCGGTTGATCGGCGCCTACGACACCGCCGTGGCGGCCGGCCAGACGCGCCTGTCGGTGACCTGGACGCGGCTCATCCTGCCGTCGGGCCGCTCCATCGTGCTGGACGATCTGCCCGGCGCCGACGCGGCGGGCATGGCGGGGTTGCGGGACGACGTCGATCGGCATGGCCGCGCCGTGCTGACGGCCGCCGGACTCAGCACCCTTTTGGCCATCGGCGCGGAGGCTGGCGACAGCGACGAGAGCGACCTGGCCCGCGCCGTGCGACGCGGCGCGGCCTCGTCGGTGGGGGAGGTCGGACGCCAGGCGGTCGGGGCGGCCCTGGCGCGACGTCCGACCCTGACCATTCGGCCGGGCGCGCCGCTGCGGGTGTTGGTGACCCGCGATCTGGTGCTCGAACCCTATGTCGAAAGGAACATGCCATGAGCAAGTTGAAGCTGGGTCCGATCGAGGACGACACGCCGGTCAAGGTCACTCTGGACCTGCCGGCGGCCCTGCACCGCGATCTCGTCGACTACGGCAAGGCGCTGGCCGCCGAGACCGGCGGCAAGGTCGCCGAGCCGGTCAAGCTGATCGGGCCGATGCTCACCCGGTTCATGGAGACCGATCGGGGCTTCACCCGCGGGCGCAAGACGCGCGGTCGCTGAGACCTAGGCGCTAAGCGCCGGGCGTTCCTCGCCGGCCAGGCTCCGGACCAGCGCCAGGATCTGGCGGCGCTGGCGGGCGGGCAGTTTTGGCAGGGCGGTCGCCAGATCAGCGCCATCGGGACTGGAGAGGAAGGCTTCGACCCGCGCCAGGCGCTCGACGCCTTCCTGGTCGGCGCCCGGTTCGGCCAGACCTTCGAAGAACCAGGCCACCGGCGTGTCCAGGTAAGTCGCCAGGTCGTGCAGGCGCGAGGCGCTGATCCGGTTGGTTCCCCGCTCGTACTTCTGCAGCTGCTGGAAGCTCAGGCCCAGCGCCTGGCCCAACTGGCTCTGGCTGGCGCCGACCATCTTGCGGCGCAGGCGGATCCGCGCGCCGACATGGAGGTCGACGGGGTGAGGCGTGGGCTTGGCCAAGGTTCGCGCTCCGATTGGGTGTCGTCCGAACGACGAATGACCGGGCGGATGCGGGTAGCGCGGGACGCGATTTTGCGGCGACGTCGCGCCGGCTCGACCAAGTTGGCGCGCCGCCGCGGCATGGTTCGCGGTCTGGAGGCGGGCGATGCGGCCGTTCTGGACGGCGCGAATGGGCGGCGAGCGATGGTCGGCGTGTCCTTATGGCCTGCGTCCCGGGACACGCCGGACGCTCGTTCCTAGCCGACGGCGCCGCTTCGGCAAGGCGGCTTGCTTCCTCCGCTTCGCGGCGTGCAGCGCGCCCCGCTGCGCGGCGGGCCCTTGGCCCGGCCTAGCCGGCGCGGCTTTGTCGGCTGGACCGCGCTTGTCCGGCGCGCCGCGGGGGCGCGCCCGCCAGGAGCGCAAGCCATGCCCGCTATCCCCAACACCAATGCTTCCGCCGTCGCGGCCCTCAACGATGCTTGGCGTCGCCAGCCGGGGCCCGGCTGGACCCTGACGGCCGGGGTCCGCGCCCTGGGTGAGGCTTTTGTCGCCGAGGCGGTGGCCGCCGTCGCGGCCTATGACGATTTTGACGGCGACAACGATCCTTACGGGGAGCGCGACTTCGGGGCGGTCCGTATCCAGGGGCGGCGGCTGTTCTGGAAGATCGACTATTACGACCTCGGCCTGGCGTACGCCTCGCCGAACCCGGCCGATCCGGCGGTCACCCGCCGGGTGCTGACCCTGATGCTGGCCAGCGAATACTGAGCCTTGGGTGAGAACCGCGCGGGCCGTGTCCTTGTGATCCGGCCCGTTCGCTGATCCGCCTTGGCGGGCGGGTCAGCGATGCCGGCCGTAGTGGTCGCCGGTGCGGGCGTTTCGGTAGTGGCCGCCCTTGTGGGAGGAGCCGCCATGGGCGCCGCTATAGTGGCCGCCATGGCTGCTGGTGTGGTGGCCGCCGCCGTAATAGGGGCGATGGGATCGCGCATGCGCCTGAGCGAGCGGCGCGGCGAGCAGAGCGATGGCCGTGGCCGTGATGAGCATCTTCATGTTGGTCTCCGTTCCCTGACTGCCTGGCTCCGCAGCCAGGGTGTGGGGGTCACGCTAGGCTCGATCTTGGCGCGTGCAATATGAAAAACACCCGTCTTGGGTGAGAGCGCCTTGAAGGCGGCCGCGCGCGGCGCGAGCCTGCGGCGTCGGATGTCCCGACCGGAGAATGATCGATGAACCGTACGCTCGTCCTGGCCGCCGCGGCCTTGTTGACCCTGGCCGTCTCCACCCCGTCCGTCGCCGCCCCCTGTCGCGACGCCAAGGGCAAGTTCATCAAGTGTCCGGCCGCCAGCGCCCCGGCCAAGCCGACCAAGTGCAAGGACGCCAAGGGCAAGTTCGCCAAGTGCGGGACGCCCGGCGCCAAGCCGATCTAGTGGGCTCGTCGCGCGCCTTGGGCGGGGGGCAGCCCAAGGCGCGCGACGAGCGCCAGGGCCAGGCGCACGCAGGTCTTCTTGAGCTGCTCGGCGACGACCGCCTTGGCGTTGTCGCCATAGCCCGGAAGAGGAACTCCACCAGAAACAGGGTGGCGTTCTACAATGCGGCGTCTGAAATCAGAGAATACCGTCCGGTATCTCGGCTTAGAGATCGAAGACGCTCGAAGCGCCAGCCGACCCACCCGTTCCTGGCCCAGTCGCAGCGCGACTTCGCCGCGCGGTTCATCTGGGCGACCCCGCCGCGCTATGTTGACGCCAACCATGCGCCCAGGATCGCCATCAAGGGCTCGCGCCTGATCTCGGCAAAGCCCGGCCAGACGGTCGTGCTGGCGGCGAACGTGAGCGATCCGGACCATGACAAGGTGGCGGTGCGCTGGCGGACTTGGCCCGAGGCCGGGACCTATGCAGGCGATGGAGCGCTGAGCGCATCCGAAGGTCTCTCGACCAAACTGGTCGTGCCGGACGATGCCAAGCCTGGCGACACCCTCCACATCGTGGCCGAGGCGATCGACGATGGCGCGCCGGCCTTGATCCGGTACGCCCGACATCGTCGTGACGATCGCCAAACGAGTGAGCCGGGAGGCGGCGTCGCCCGTCTCCCGCCCGTTTCGAGGAAGTCTTCGGACTAGCCGCCGATTGCGCGACGCAGATCGCCCTGCGGGTCGCTCTCAACCCTGCTGTCCAAGTTAAAGATCATGGTCTGGCGCTTGGCCAGGTCATAGCGCGGCCAGGTCGGCAGGGTGGCGGTCTGGGGATTGCCGGTCTTGGCGAAGGCGACCCAGGCCGGGTGCATTTGGGCGGCCATCCGGGTTGGTCCATCGCCGGGGCCGACGAAGTAGCGGATGTTTTCCTGGGTGCCGAACACGAACGACAGCTCCATGGCGTGGGCGGCCTTCAGCTTGCCGCCGAGGGCCGGAGACTGGTCCCAGTCCATGCGATACATCCACACCGGCGCGGGCTGCTTCAGCTTTCGCTCGGCCAGGGTGACGGAGTCGATCCAGAAGGTCTTGGCCGTCTGCAGGGCGATGGTCAGCTCGCCGGGCGAGGCGCCCGGATGGGCCGCGCGCAGGGCGGCGGCGACCTGATCGGCCTTGGTCGGATAGGCCTCGCGGGCGCTCTTCTCGAAGCCCTCGTTGGTCTGATTGGCGATGTCGGGCGAGGCGGCCAGGAACAGGGTCATCTCGTCCCGGTTGGTGCCGATCAGCAGCGGCACGTCGCTGATCCAAGGCTGGGCTCCCGGCGTGAAAGGGCCGCGCGGCAGGGCCTGGCCGTCGATGCTGGGCACGAAGCCGTCGATCAGGAAGCCTTTGCTGGCCGCGCCCTTGGCCTTGTCGATCGCCGCCTTTTGGCTGTCGAAGATGGTCTTGGCGTCGACCGCGGCCAGGGCGGCGACATCACCCGGCTTGACGTTCAGGGTTTCGGTCAGGGCGCCGCCCAAGGTTTGGGCGTAGGCGCGCGGGGCGGCGTCCAGACCCGCGCCACTCTGGATAATGGCGCGATGAAATAGGCCCTTGGCCGGGGCCATGCCCAGCAGCAGCGACACCTTGGCCCCGCCGCCGCTCTCGCCGAAGATCGTCACATTGTTCGGATCGCCGCCGAAGCGGGCGATATTTGCCTTCACCCATTGCAGGGCCAGGACGATGTCCAGCATGCCGGCCAGACCCGACGACTTGTAGGCCGGGCCCCAGCTGTCGGGGAGCTGGGTGAAACCGAAGACGTTCAGGCGGTGGTTGACCGAGACCAGCACCACGCCGTCGCGGGCGAAGTGGTCGCCGTAATAGGTCGGACGGCCCGCCGCGCCCTCGGCGAAGGCGCCGCCGTGCAGCCAGACCATGACCGGGCGTTTCTTGGCGTCCAGGCCGGCGGTCCAGACGTTCAGGAAGAGGCAGTCTTCGCTGTGGACTTCGGTCTTCGGCGCGTCGGGGCCGGGCGACTGCATGGCGGCGGATCCGAACGCGCCGGCGTCCTGAACCTGGGTCCAGGGGTTCGGCGGTTGCGGCGGGCGAAAGCGCAGGGCGCCGACCGGCGGCGCGCCATAGCGGACGCCTCGGAAAGCATGCACGCCGTCCTCGGTGCGACCGCGCACCGGGCCATGGTTCGTCTGGACGATAGGGGCGGCCCCATCGGTCCCGGCCGCCAGGGCCCGGCCTGACATGATCAGCGCGCCGCTGGCGACCGCTGCGGACGTCATCCATTCCCGCCGGGAAAGCCTGGCCTTCTTGGTCATGGGTTCTTCCTCTCCCTTTGGCTGGCCTGTGGTGGCCACGGGCTGGCGCGATACGTGCGTGCGCGTTTCTTTTTGAATTGAATCCGGGATACGAAGGGATTCGAAAGTAGTCAATTATCATTCGTAAATTCATCGGTTACGAATTCAGCGTCCAAATTGACCGAAGGGCCGAGACGAGCCCTCGGCGTAGGGAGAGGAGAGGGGGCGTGTCAGCGAATATTTTCGAAGGGCTCGTGCGGGCATGCTGTCCGCCAGCCTGATGGCGATGACGATCGCCATCAGGCTATGGCCGCTACGCCAATGGCTCGACCCTGGGCCGGCTGGTGTCGGTGGGTGTCCGCACGAAGTTCTAGAGGCCGCCCCGAACTGCTCGCCGGGGGATCTTGTCCTGCTCCCTCTGCGAGCTTCTTTTTTGCTGTGAACTCAGCCGGACTCAACCCCGAGACATGCGCTATTGTGCGCACGCCCCGCGAGCGTTGCTAAATCTACGGCGTGTTTTGTGGATCTAGGTGTTCGAGCGCGCGGGCGATGGCCGTGCGCCAGCTTTGCTGGATCTGCGCCCGACGCGCATCGGCCATGCCGGGCGTGAAGCGAAGCAGCGGGGCCTCTCCAACTTGCATCGGCGCGCCCAGGGCTTGGCTGGCCATACGAGCGACACCCATGGCGCTGGCCTCGGGGCTATCCTGGCGCACGACGTCGCGGCGCAGGAGGTCCGAAAGCAGCTGCAGCAGGAAGGCGTTGCGCGTGGCGCCGCCATCAACTCGGATCTCGCGCAGCGGGTGGGCCAGATCGGCCTGCATGGCCTCGATCACGTCGACGATCTGCAAGGCCATGGCCTCGAAGGTCGCGCGCGCCACGTGGGCGGGGCGCGTGCCGAGCGTCATGCCGGCGAACAGGCCACGAGCCCGGTCATCCCAGTGTGGCGCGCCCAGGCCCGCCAGGGCGGGCACGAAGACGACGCCGTCGCTGGTCTCGACCGAGGTCGCCAGGTCGGTCAGGGCCTGTTCGTCCGCCACGCCCAGCAGCTGGGTCGCGAAGGCGGCGGCCTGGCCGGAGACAGTGATGTTGCCCTCCAGCGCATAGACCGCCTCGCCGCCCTGGCTCCAGGCGATGGTCGAGGACAGGCCATGGGTGGAGCGCACCAGGCTGCCGGTCGCGGCCATGATCGAGGAGCCGGTGCCGATCGTGGCCTTCACAGCGTCGGGCGCGGCCTGGACGTGTCCGAACAGGGCGGCATGGGAGTCGCCCATGATCGCTCGCACGGGAATGTCGGCGGGCAGGGCGCTGACACCGGCGGCGACGCGGCCGAACTCGGAGTCGGAGTCCTGGAGGCGGGGCAGGGCGGCCAACGGCACGCCGAACAGCGCCGCCAGGTCTGGATCCCAATCGCGGGCGCGCAGGTTCAGGAGCTGGGTGCGCGAGGCGTTGCTGAGGTCGGTCGCGTGGACCTTGCCGCCGGTCAGGTTCCACAGCAGCCAGCTGTCGATCGTCCCGACCCGCAGATCGCCGCTGGTCGCCAGGGCCGCGGCCTCTGGGATCGCCTCCAGCAACCAAGCTAGTTTGGTGGCCGGGAACAGCGGATCCAGGCCCAGGCCGCTGCGCTCGTTCACGAAGGCCTCCAGGCCCTCGGCGCGCAAGCGGGCGCATCGTTCTGAGGAGCGCCGACACTGCCAGCTGATGGCGGGGGCGACCGGGCGTCCGGTGCGGGCGTCCCAGGCGACGACGGTCTCGCGCTGATTGCTGATGGCGACGGCGGCGATGCGGTGGCCGGGCGCGGCGGCGACCAAATCCTCGATCACCGCCGCGACGCTGGCCCAGATGTGCTCTGCGTTCTGTTCGGTCCAGCCGGGACGCGGATGGGCCAGGGTCATGGGCCGGCTGGCGCGCGCGACGATCTTAGCCTGGGCGCCGACCAGCAGCGCTTTGGTGTTGGTGGTGCCCTGGTCGATGGCCAGGATCACGTCGCCGGCCATCAGCCGCGCTTTCGCGAGACGAGATCGCGCGCAGCGGCGGCGACGCCGTCGGCGGTCAGGCCGGCGCGCTCCATCAGCCAATCGGCCGAGCCAGTGGGCTGGAAGCCGTCAAAGCCGAGGATGCGCATCGGTGTTGGGCGCTGGGTGGCCAGCACCTCGGCCACGGCGCCGCCCAGGCCACCGCGAACGACGTGCTCCTCGGCGGTGACGATCGCGCCGCAGTCATTGGCGGCGGCGAGGATCGCGGCTTCATCGAGGGGAGAGATGGTGGCCATGTTGATCACCCGCGCCTCGATCCCCTCGGCGGCTAGGGCGTTGGCGGCCGCCAGCGCGCGATGGACCAAGGTGCCGGCGGCGATGATCGCCACGTCGGCGCCATCGCGCAGCATCTCGGCCTTGCCGATCGCGAAGGGCGTGCGGTGTTCCAGCTCGGGCACGGGCATCCGGCTGATGCGGATGAAGATCGGCTGGTCGCTGGCGGCGGCGGCCTTGACGGCCTCGGCGGTCTCCCAGGGGTCGGACGGCACGATCACGGTTAGGCCGCGCATCGGCCGCAGCCAGGCTAGGTCCTCGATCGAGTGGTGGGTCGCGCCTAGCTCGCCATAGGCCACGCCGCTCGATATGCCGCACAGCTTCACATTGGCGGCCGAATAGGCGATGTCGGCCTTGATCTGCTCGAGGGCGCGGGCGGTCAGGAAGCAGGCCGCGCCGCTGACGAACGGGATCTTGCCGCCGTTGGCTAGGCCCGCGCCCACCCCGACCATGTTCTGCTCGGCGATGCCGACATTGATCAGGCGCTCGGGGAAACGATCGCGGAACTTGCCGAGCTTGCTGGAGCCGACGCTGTCATTGACCACGGCGACGACGCGAGGGTTCTCGGCGGCGAGGGCTTCCAGGGTCCGCGCGTAGGCGTCCCGGCAGTCGAACAGACCGGGGGCGGAAGGAGCCGCGGCGCTCATGCTTGATCCTCGCTATCGGTCAGCTCGGCCAGGGCCTGGGCGTATTGTTCGGGGTTGGGGACGCCATGGTGCCAGCCGGCCTTGTCCTGCATGTAGGAGACGCCATAGCCCTTGATCGTGTCGGCGATCACGCACAGCGGCCGCTCGCGCGGCCTGGCCGGCGCGTCCAGGGTCGAGAGCAGCTGGGCATGGTCGTGGCCATCGACGCCGACGACTTCCCAGCCGAACGCGCGCCACTTGTCGGCCAGGGGCTCCAGGGCGTTGGTGTCCTCGGTGCGCGCGCCCTGTTGCAGGCGATTGCGGTCGATGATGGCGGTCAGGTTCCCTAGCTTGCGATGGCCGGCCAGCATGGCCGCCTCCCACATGCTGCCTTCCTGCAGTTCACCATCGCCGGTCAGCGCGAAGGTGCGGTAGGGGGCGTTGTCGACCTGGCCGGCGATGGCGATGCCGACGGCCACGGGCAGGCCATGCCCCAGCGGACCGGTGTTGGTCTCGACGCCGGGCAGGTAGGTGCGGTTGGGGTGGCCGTTCAGGCGCGAATTGGGCTGCAGGTAGGTCGATAACTCGGCCTCGGGAAAGAAGCCGGCGCCGGCCAAGGCCGTGTAGAGCGCGCCGGTGCAGTGGCCCTTGCTCATCACGAACCGGTCGCGGTCGGGGGCGCTTGGCTTGGCTGGATCGTAGCGCAGCACGCCGAAGTACAGCGCCGCCAGGATGTCGGTCGCCGAGAGGTCGCCGCCGGGATGACCCTGGCCGGCTTCGAAGATCATCTGGAGGCTGCGTCTGCGCATCCAATTCGCGCGCTCGCGAACGCGCTCGACGCGTTCGTCGCCTCGCCTAGCGTCCAGGGCTCTCACCAATCCGCTCTCCCTAACATGAAGGGTGGAGTATCCGGGGCGTCGTGACCAGACAAGAGAAACTTTCGATTATCTGCGAATGTTATCACTTGATCGCGGGGTTTGTGCCGTGTTTTCAGGGAAAGTCGTCGAGACGGTTTGACAGCGCCGAGTCGGCTGGGCATGTTGCGCGTCGAAAAGAAAATAAACGAAAATCATTCGACGAAGCCGTCGAGCAGGGGGGAGGCGTGAGGAGGATCGGTTTGCGACAGCGCGGCGTGAGGGTCGCTCTCCAGGCCGTCCTGCTGGCCGGTGCGGTGGCGCTGAGCGGCTGCAAGGTCGTGACGATTGCGCAGGACCAGGCAATCCGCGCCAAGCGCGGTCTTAACTTCAGCGCCGACGCCTATGTCGCCAAGATTTGGGACGCCCAGGCGCTTCCCGAGCTTCAGCGCCGCGCCGTCCCGGCCAAGGATCTCTTCCAAGCCATCGACGCCAATCCCGACGAGGCCGGCGCGCGGCTGGGCCGCCGCGCCAGCGAGGGCGGCGCCTGGACATTCGTGGTCTCGGGCGAGGGCGTCGTGCGTGCGGTCGACGATAGCTCGCGTCGCCGTACGATGGAGGTCGAGGTCGGCTCTCGCGCTATACGGCTTGAGACCGGGCCCGTGGTGGTCGGCACGGCTCTGCGCGACGCCTTGCCCTTCATCGCCTTCGACGACTTTGCCGACCAGTTGGCCTTCGCCGACGTCGGGCGCGCCCTGACCGCGACCTCACTGGCGCGCGTGAAGCCGGCGCTGGACGGCGTGCGCCCGGGCGATCGGGTTCGGTTCGTCGGGGCCTTCAATCTCCCGGCGGCGGGGCAGCCTGTTTTCGTGACCCCTGTCTCGATCGGCAAGGCTGCGTCGTGATCGTCCAGCCGGTCCTTCTCAGCGCCCGGACCATCGCCAAGTCGTACGGCGCGACGGCGGCCCTGCGCGGCGTCGACTTCGATGTGCGCGGCGGGGCGGTCAATGTCCTGATCGGCGAGAACGGAGCCGGCAAGTCGACCCTGATGCGCGTGCTGGCCGGCGTGGAGCCGCCCGATAGCGGCGAGATCCTGCTGGACGGCGCGCCCATCAATCTGCGTTCGGTGCGCGACGCCGCACGCCAGGGCGTGGGCATCGTCTTTCAGGAACTGAACCTCTGTCCGAACCTGACGGTGGTCGAGAACATCTTCCTGGGTCGCAATCTCGGACTTGTCGGGACGATCGACCACGCCGCCGAGCGCCGACGCGCCGATGAAGCGCTAGCCCGGCTGGGCGCCACCTTCACCGCCGACACCCCCGTCTCGGCGCTCAGCATCGGCCAGCAGCAGATCGTCGAGATCGCTCGGGTGCTGGTCGAGGATGTTCGCGTGCTGATCCTGGACGAGCCGACCTCGGCCCTCAGCGAGGAAGAGGTCGCCCACCTGTTCGCGGTGATCGGCGAGCTGAAGCGCCATGGCGTCGGGATCGTCTACATTTCCCATCGGCTGGAAGAGCTGATGCGGATCGGCGATTTCATTACGGTGATGCGCGACGGCGCCGTCGTGGCGTCCGTGCCGATCGGCCAGGCTTCAGTGCCCTGGATCGTCGAGACCATGCTGGGCGAGGCCGTCGCCGCGCCCGTGGGCGCCGCGCCGCGCGAAGGCGGTGAGGTAGTGCTGGCGTTGCGGGATGTCGTCGTCCGCCGTGGCGACGGGGCGCGCCTGGTCGACACGGTGTCGGCGGACTTCCGGGCTGGCGAGGTCGTGGCGATCTACGGCCTTTTGGGCGCGGGGCGGACCGAGCTCTTCGAATACGCCTTCGGCCTGCGGCGCGGCGAGGGCGGTGTGCGGCTGAAAGGCGAGTCGATCGAGCGCCTGCCGGCGGCCGACCGCGTGGCGCGGCGCCTGCTGATGGTCCCGGAGGACCGCCAGCGCGAGGGCCTGTTCCCGAACCTGTCCGTCGGCGGCAATCTGGGCCTCTCCAACTTGGCTCGCTTCGCGCGACTGGGTTTCATCGCCAAGGCCGTGGAAGACCGGTCGGTCGGCGCGATGATCGCGCGACTGGGCGTGAAGACCCAATCGGCTAAGACCCCGATCGGCGCGCTGTCGGGCGGCAACCAGCAGAAGGTCGTTATTGGTCGTTGCCTGCTGCGCGACCCGGTCGCCTTGCTGCTGGACGAGCCGACTCGCGGGATCGACATCGGCGCCCGCGCCGAGGTGTTCGCCGCCATGCGCGCCCTGGCCGCCGAGGGGCTGGCCGTGGTGTTCACCACCTCGGACATGCTCGAAGCGCTGTCGATCGCCGATCGGATCCTGGTGATGTCGAAGGGCCGGCTGACCGCCGATCTGCCTGCGGCGCAGGCCGACGAGGGACTGCTGGTCCGCGCCGCCAATGGCGTGGCCGCTTCTCCATCCGCTCGGCGCGCCCAACGCGCCGCGCTCGCGCACTGAAGGTCCGCATGACGTCTCTGGCTTCTACTCCCGTCACGACGCCGGCCAAGCCACCAGCGCCCGCCTGGCTGTCTCTATTGTTCAAGTCGCGCGCCCTGATCGCGCTGGCGCTGGTCACCGCCTTCTTCGCCGTCATGGCTCCGAACTTCCTGTCGGTGGCCAGCTTCCTGATCACCGCCAAGCACATCGCCACGATCGCCATCCTGGGCGTCGGCATGACCTATGTGATCCTGACCGGCGGCATCGACCTGTCCGTAGGCTCGATCGCGGGTCTGTCGGGCATGATCGGCGGCGCCTTGATCCTGAATGGCGTGACGGCGGGCCCCCTGGGTGTCGTGATCTATCCATCGACCCTGGCCGTGATCGGTATCGTGGTGGCGATCGGCGGGCTGATCGGCTTGCTGAACGGCACGCTGATCACGCGCTTCGGCGTCGCGCCGTTCATCGCCACCTTGGGCGTTCTCTACGTTGCGCGCGGCGCGGCCCTGCTGTGTTCCAACGGTGCGACCTTTCCGAACCTGACGGGCAGCGCCGACTACGGCAACGAGGGCTTCCCATTACTGGGCGCGGGGAAGCTGGCGGGGATTCCGGTCCCCGTGCTGATCATGGTCGCCCTGGCCGCGGTCGCGGCCTGGGTCGCCGCAAACACCCCCTTCGGTCGCCGAGTCTATGCGGTCGGCGGCAGCGAGCGCGCGGCGCTGCTGTCGGGTGTCCGAGTCGGGCGGATCAAGACGATGGTCTACGTGATCTCGGGCATGTGCGCGGCTCTGGTCGGCCTGATTGTCGCCTCGGACCTGGTCGCGGCCCACCCGGCGTCGGGCGAGACCTTCGAGCTGAGCGCCATCGCCGCGGTCGTCCTGGGCGGCGCATCGCTAAGCGGCGGTCGCGGCACGATCGGCGGAACCATCATCGGCGCCTGCGTGATCGGCGTCCTGGGTGATGGGATGGTCATGATCGGCGTCAGTGAGTTCTGGCAAATGGTGATCAAGGGTACGGTAATCGTCACGGCCGTTGTACTCGATCAGTTGCAGGGCCGGATCATCGGCGCGCGAGACTGAGAGCGGACATGGCCAAGGGCACCTCCACCAAAAGCGACACCAAGACTGGACGCGGCAAGGCGATCGCGGCCCCCAAGCCGCCGCGCGCCAAGTCCAAGCTCGGCGGGATCGCGGTCGGGGCCAGCTCGCTGCTGGGCGAGCCGCGCCGCATGAAGATGCTGGCCTGGTTCCAGGAAGTCGGCAGCGCCCGCGTGCGCGATCTGGCCGAAGCCTTCGCGGTGTCCGAAGTGACCGTCCGCCAGGACCTCGAGCGTCTCGAGGCCGACGGCCACATCGTGCGCGAGCACGGCGGGGCCTATCTGAAGTCGGCTCCCCAGCAGGTGCGCGCCATGGCGCTGCACCACCAGGTCAACATGGAGGCCAAGAAGCGGATCGGCCAGGCCGCCGCCGCCCTGGTCGGGGACCATGAAACCATCATCATGGACGCCGGCTCGACCATCACCGAGATCGCCATGAATCTGGGCGACCGCGAAGGTCTCAACGTCATCACCAACGCCCTGAACATCGCCCTGATCCTGGGCGCGATCCCGACCTACACGGTCCACATGCCAGGCGGGCAGTTCAAGGCGCCGACCCTGTCGCTGTCGGGCGAGCGCTCGGCTGACTATTTCGAGGGGCTGTTCGCCCAGAAACTGTTCCTGGCCACGGCCGCAGTCTCGTTCGAGGCCGGCCTGACCTTCCCCGCCATCGCCGACATCGCCGTCAAGCGCGCGATGATCAAGTCGGCGTCGAAGATCTACCTGGCGGCGGACTCCACCAAGATCGGCAAGACCTCCTTCTCGTCTCTGGGCGGCATCGAGAACATCCATTGCCTGATCACCGACAGCGGCATTCGCGACGAGGACCACCGTGCGTTCCTCGACTCCGGCATAGAGGTCATCATCGCATGAAGCTCGGGCGTCCACGTCTCTGGCTCGCCGCTCTGGCGTTGATCGTCGTCGCGGCGGCGGCGGTCGTCCTGCTGGCCCCCCGCGCCGGCCGCTCCAGCCTGATCGTGGTCATCACGCCCTCGCTCGACAATCCGTTCTTCGGCCAGGAGGCCATCGGCGCCGAGGCGCGCGCCAAGGCTCTGGGCTATCGCACCCTGAAGTTCTCGCACGACGATGACGCCTTCAAGCAGAGCCAGCTGATCGATACCGCGATCGCCCGGGGAGCCGCGGCGATCATCCTGGACAACGCCGGGGCCGACGCCAGTGTCGCGGCGGTGCTGCGGGCCAAGTCGGCCGGCGTGCCGGTGTTCCTGATCGACCGCGAGGTCTCCAGCCGTGGCGCGGCGGCGGTGCAGATCGTCTCCAACAACTACCAGGGCGCGGCTCTGGGCGCTCAGGCCTTCGCCGAGGCGCTGGGCGAGAAGGGCGACTACGCCGAGCTGGTCGGCAAGGAGTCCGACACCAACGCCTCGATCCGTTCGCGCGGCTTCCACGACGTGCTCGACCAGTATCCCGACCTGAAGATGGTCTCGCGTCAAAGCGCCAACTGGGATCAGGCCCAGGCCTTCTCGGTGATGCAGTCGATCCTGCAGGCCCGTCCGAACCTCAAAGGCGTGATCGCCGGCAACGACACCATGGCTCTGGGGGCGGTCGCCGCGCTCGAGAGCGCCGGGCGGCGGGATGTGGTGGTGGTCGGTTTCGACGGCTCCAATGACGCTCGCGACGCCGTCGCGGCGGGCAAGATGCGCGCGACGGTGCTGCAGCCGGCGCTGCGCCAGGCCCAGTACGCCGTCGAGCTGGCCGACCGCTATCTGAAGACTGGCAAGACCGGCGAGCGCGAGAAGCTGCTGATGGACTGTTTCCTGGTCGACCGCGCTAACGCCCCGCGCCTGAACAATTTCGCGCTGGCCCAGCGCTAGCCTTTTCAAGCCTTCAAAATCGAGAGCGTCCCCATGACCGCCAAGCAACGATACGGCGCCGGCATCTGGCATTTCGCGACCTATGTCGACCGCTACGCCACCGACGGCTACGGCCCTCAGCGCGACCTCCTGGAGATGATCGACCTGGCCGGTCAGGTCGAGGACCTGTCGGTGGTCGACATCAATTTTCCCTTCGTCGGCAAGGATGTCTCGCTGACGGCGATCGAGCAGGCGCTGGGCCGCAACGGCCTCGGCGTGATCGGCATTACGCCTGAGATCTATACCCGCCGCTTCGCCAAGGGCGCCTTCACCAATCCCGATCCGGGCGTGCGCCGCTTGGCCAACGAGATGTGCAACGAGGCGGCCAAGATGGTTCGTCGCTTCGGCGCCGACTACGTCAAGCTCTGGCCCGGCCAGGACGGTTGGGACTATCCGTTCCAGGTCGACCACAAGGCGTTGTGGACCGCCTCGGTCGAGGGCGTGGCCGAGCTGGCCGCCCAGAATCCCGACCTGAAGTTCGTCATCGAGTACAAGCCGCGCGAGCCGCGGGTGCATATGAGCTACGACTCGGTGTCCCGCACCCTGCTGGCGATCGAGCGCATGGGCGTTCCCAACGTCGGCATCCTGCTGGACTTCGGCCACTCGCTGTACGGCGGGGAGTCGCCCGCCGACGCGGCCCAGCTGGCCATCGACCACGGCCGCCTGTTCGGCATGGACGTCAACGACAATATGCGCGGCTGGGACGACGATTTGATCGCCGGCTCGGTGCACCCGATCGAGCTGTTCGAGTTCTTCTGGACCCTACGTAAGAACGGCTGGGAGGGCGTCTGGCAGCTGGATCAGTTCCCGTTCCGCGAAGACTGCGTGGCCGCCGCCAATAGCGCGATCCGCTTCCTGAAGCGCATCGAGGCGGCGCTGGATCACCTGGACGTCGAGGGGCTGAAGGCGGCCCAGGCGCGTCAGGACGCGGTGGCGGCGCTGGATATCGCCCGCGCGGCCCTGTTCGGCGGCGCCTAAGGCTTCTCTAGGCTATGGTTTGAGTTGAACGCGAAGTCCGCGAGTCGCCGCCGCTCTTAAAAAGGGGGGGCGGCTCGCGGGTTCGCCGCCCGAGCCATTTCCGGAGAAGACCATGACCGACGAGGCCGACGCCGAGTCCCCCGCGCGGCGCCGAGGCATCCAGTCCGTCGAAATCGGGCTGGGCATCCTGGAGGCTCTGGCCGGGCTGGGTCAGGCCTCGACGCTGAGCGCGATCGCGCAGGCCAGCGGCATGGCCCCGCCGCAGGCGCACCGCTATCTCCAGAGCCTGATCATCGCCGGCATGGCCCATCAGGATCCGGCCACCGGCCGTTACGACCTGGGCCCCAAGGCGCTGAAGCTGGGCATGGCGGCGCTGTCGCGGATCGACGCCTTCCGGCTGGTCGACGCGGCGATCGGCGACTTCACCCAGCGGACCGGGCAGACGGTGCAGATCGCCGCGCTGGGGCCATTGGGGCCGACCATCGTCCGCTGGAACATGGGTCGGCCGGCGGTGATGACCTCGTTCAATGTCGGGTCGGTGCTGCCGCTGCTCTATTCGGCGACGGGGCAGGCGTTCCTGGCGTTCACGCCGCCGATCGAGACCGAGCACCTGCTGGAACGCGAGCTCGAAACCGGTCCCATAACCCGCGCCCAGGCCGAGGCGCTGCGCAAGGCCGTGCGCGCGCAGGGCTACGCCCACGTCGAGGGCACGATGGTGCCGGGTCTGCGCGCCACCGCCTATCCGATCTTCGATCTGCAGGGGCGGGCCGTGCTGACCGCGACGGCGCTGTCGCCCGAGGCATTCGCCGACGGCCGCCACGACGCGGCGCTGACCGAGCTGCAAGGGCTGTGTCGCGAGATCAGCGCGCAGCTGGGTTGGTTTGCCTGAGGTAATTCCGCATTGCGTAAGTGATTTCGTAGTGTCAAAAGCGGATCCGCGCCATGTCTCACGACGTGGGCGATTAAGGATGCGTGATGACCCTGCCCAACGACCAGCGCGCCCAGCTGGAGGCGCTGTATGCCGAGATGGCGCCGGAGAACCTGACGCCGCTGTGGGAGTCGCTGGCCCAGCTGGTGCCCAAGCAGCCCCGGTCGCCGGCGAAGGTTCATCTGTGGTCCTATGATCAGGCGCGCGACTATCTGATGCGGGCTGGCGATCTGATCAGCGCCGAGCAGGCCGAGCGGCGGGTGTTGATCCTGGAGAACCCTGGCCTGCGAGGGCAGTCGTCGATCATTCCCAGCCTCTATGCCGGGCTGCAGCTGATCCTGCCGGGCGAGGTCGCACCGGCCCACCGCCACGCCCAGTGCGCGCTGCGCTTCGTGCTGGAAGGCGAGGGAGCCTTCACCGCCCTGGACGGCGAGAAGGCGATCATGCGGCCGTTCGACCTGGTGCTGACGCCGGGCTGGCAATGGCACGACCACGGCAATCCGACCGACAAGCCGATGATCTGGCTGGATGGCCTGGACATCCCCACCGTCCGTCACTTTGACGCCGGCTTTGCCGAGGGCTATCGCGAAAAGGCCCATCCGGAGACCGCGCCGCCCGGCGACACCTTGGCCCGCTACGGGCGCAACCTGCGGCCCGTGCGGGGGACGACGGCCGACCGGCGGCCTGCTCACCAGCCGCTGTTCCACTATCCCTATGCCGACTGGCGCCCCGCGCTCGCGGCTCTGGCGGCCGGCCCGGACATCGATCCGCACCTGGGCCACGCCCTGGAGTTCCTGAACCCGGCCGACGGTGGTTCGGTTATGCCGACCATCGCCGCCCATGTGCGCCTGCTGCCGGCGGGCTTCGAGACCCGCGCGCGCCGCGCGACCGACGGCACGGTGTTCGTCGTGGTCGAGGGGAGCGGCTGGGCCCTGGTCGAGGGTCGCGAGATCGCGCTAAAGCCGCGCGACATCCTGGTTGTGCCGTCCTGGCATGAGCTGCGCTTGGGCGCGGCCGACGACCTGGTGCTGTTCGGCTATTCCGACAAGGCGGCGCAGGAAAAGCTCCATCTGTACAAGGAACAATGCGCGTGACCCTGGTGTTCAAACCTCAAGCGCCCACGATCGCCGCGGCCAGCAACGGCGAGGCCTTCCCGGTTCGCCGGGTTTTCTGCATCGGCCGCAACTACGCCGCTCATGCCCGCGAGATGGGGCGCGACCCCGAACGCGAAGCCCCGTTCTTCTTCACCAAGTGGGCTGAGACGGTCGTGCCGACTGGCGCGACGGTTCCCTATCCGTCTGAGACGGCCAACTTCCACTACGAGGCCGAGCTGGTCGTGGCGATCGGCAAGGGCGGGCGCGACATCGCCGCGAGCCAGGCCCTGGACCACGTCTACGGCTACGCCACCGGTCTGGACATGACCCGACGCGACCTGCAGCTGGAAGCCCGCGAGAAGGGGCGTCCCTGGGATACCGGAAAGAACGTCGAGCAATCCTCGCCCCTGGGTCTGATCCATCCGGTCGACGAGGTCGGCCATCCGGAGGCTGGCCGCATCGCCCTGACCGTAAACGGCGCGGTCCGACAGGACGCCGACCTGGCTGAGCTGATCTGGCCGGTCGCCGACGTGATCGCCTATGTCTCGCGCTTCTATCGTCTGGAGCCGGGCGACCTGATCTATACCGGCACGCCGGCGGGCGTTGGGGCTGTGGTCGAAGGCGACACGGTGGTCGTCTCTATCGCCGGCCTTTCCGACTGCGCGATCACGATCGGGCCGCCGCTTCGTGACTAATCCGGTGACGCTGCACGGCTATTTTCGCTCGACGGCGTCGTATCGCGTTCGCATCGCGCTGAACCTGAAGGGCATGGCCTATGCCGACGCCTTTCACCATCTGCGCAAGGGCGAGCAGCGCGCGCCGGCATTCCTGGCGGTCAATCCGCAGGGGCTGGTGCCCGCCCTGGACATTGATGGGACGGTGCTGACCCAGAGCCTGGCGATCTGCGAGTATCTGGACGAGCGCTATCCGGATCCGCCGCTGCTGCCGGCCGATCCCCTGGCGCGGGCCAAGGTTCGCGCCTTCTCCCAGGTCATCGCCTGCGATATTCACCCGGTGCAGAACCTGCGCGTTCTGGCGCGCCTGCGGGCGCTGGGCGTGGCCGAGCCTTTGGTCACGAACTGGGCGGCGCAGGTGATCGACGAGGGGCTGGAGGCTTGCGCTCGGCTGGTGTCGGACGAAGGTCCGTATTGCTTCGGCGACCAGGTGACCTTGGCCGACCTTTGCCTAGTTCCACAGCTGGTCAATGCCCGGCGCTTCGGCGTCGAGCTGCGCTGGCCGCGTCTGCTGGCGATCGAGGAAGCCTGTTTGGCGCTGGACGCCTTCCGTCGGGCCGCGCCGGAGCAGCAGCCCGACTTCGAATAGGGCTCTCAGGTTCGGCGCAGCGCGAACACCGCTAGCGCCGCGACTAGGGCTGGCGCGATGGCGGTCAGCAGCAGGTTCTGCGGCGTCCAGCCCAGGGCCAGCAGGCCGCCGCCGATGGTCGGGCCCAGGATCGATCCAATGCGCCCCACGCCTAGCGCCCAGCCGATGCCCGTCGAGCGGATCGCCGTTGGATAGGCGTTGGCGGTCACAGCATTCAGGCCGATCTGCGCGCCCGAGACCCCGAATCCGCAGACCGTGGCCGCCGCCAGCAGCAAGGCGGTGTTGGGTCCGGCCAGGGCGATGACGGCGATGAACAGCGCCGCGACGAAATAGGCCGCGCCGAGGATCATATAGGGGTCGCGGCGGTCGATCAGTCGGCCCAGCACGACGCCGCCGACGACGCCGCCCAGGTTTAGCAGGGCGGTCGACAGGATCGCGGTCTTGAGCGGCAGGCCCAGGCTCTTCAGCAGCGACGGCAGCCAGTTGACCAGGAAGTACATGACAAGAAGGTTCATGAAGAACGCCGTCCAGACCAGGGCGGTGCGGCCGGCGCGACCGTCTGCGAACAAGGCCGCGACCGGGAAGCGGCGGGCGTCCTGGCTGTCCTGGTTCTCTGCTCGCACCGAGGCGACGAAGGCCTCGACCGGCAGCTCGGGTGAGGCCTTGCGCAGGATGGCCGCGACGCGGGGCTCCTGTTCGGGGCGCAGGGCCAGGAAACGCGCCGACTCCGGCAGCAGCCATGTCAACACGGGCAGCAGCGCCAGAGGCATCGCGCCGCCGAGCAGGAACACCCAGGTCCAGCCGTGGTCGGCGATCAAGGGAGCCGTCACCAGGCCGCCGATAGTCGAGCCCAGCGGGAAGCCGCAGAACATCACCGTCACCAGCGTCGCCTTGTAGCGTGCCGGCGCGTACTCGTTGGTCAGGGCGATGATGTTTGGCATGGCGCCGCCGAGACCGATCCCGGTCAGGACGCGCAGGGCTAAAAGCTCGTCCATCGTCCGCGCGCGGGAGGTCATCAGGGCGAAGATCCCGAAGATCGCGACCGATAGCAGGATGATGATCTTGCGACCGAACCGGTCGGCGGCCGAGCTCAGCAGGAAAGCGCCGATCGTCAGGCCCACCAGGCCCGCGCCGAAGATCGGGCCGAAGGCCGACGGGGCCAGGCGCCAGTCCTCGGCGATGCGCGGCGCCACGTAGGCGATCGACTGGGTGTCAAAGCCATCCAGCATGGCGACCAGGGCGCAGAGGGCGGCTATGCCGGCCTGGAAAGGTCCGAACCGGACGGGATCGATCCCGCTGTCGGGTCCCGATTGCATGCCTGCCATGTCGTCTCCTCCGCGCGTGGAAAGGGCCCGCCGGCCATCAAGGCGTCCGATCTGCGTCGCGTCGGCGGGGGATCATGCGCCGGCCAAGGTTGATCGGCTCATTGCTCATAGTCAAATTCATTTCTCATGATAGAATATTCGGGAAGGGCATGGACCGGCGTTCGTGCAATTCGGCGCTCGAACGACATATAGCTCTAGCTATTGAAAACCTTCGAATTTCGGAACTTCCCCGCAGGCGGTTCGGAGGGAGGTTCATTCCGCCTGCGCCGCTGCTAACCGCATAACTTCGAACAGAAAGTTCCAAATTCACGCTTCGCTGTCCGCCCGGCTCGCTTTGGTTGGTTGACAGGGTTTCGAAGCGTGGCTAGGTCTTCTGTCGAATTCGAAGAAATTCGAAAGCGAAAGAAAAATTCCGGTGATCGAGCCGGGTTGGGGAAAGGGGAGGCCGATGAAGCGTCAAGCTCGACTCTGGCAGGCCGCGTTGGCGGTGCTAGGCGCCTTGGCCGTCGGCTCGGCCGGTCCGGCCCTGGCCGCCGAGAAGCCGCGGGTCATCGTCCTGTCCGACATCGGCAACGAGCCTGACGACTCCGAATCCCTCGTTCGCCTGCTGCTCTACGCCAACGACCTGGATATCGAGGGCCTGGTCGCCACGACCTCGACCTGGCAACGCGAGAAGGTCCAGCCGCAGCTGATGCATGCGCGGATCGCCGCCTACGGCCAGGTTCTGCCCAATCTGCGCCAGCACGCCGAAGGCTATCCCGACGCCGCCAAGCTCGATGCGCTGGTCCGTTCCGGCAGCAGCGCCTACGGCATGCGTGGGGTCGGCGAGGGCCTCGACACGGACGGCTCGCGCCTGATCATCGAGGTTGTCGACCGCCCCGATCCGCGCCCGGTCTATATCTCGGTGTGGGGCGGGGCGCTGGACCTGGCCCAGGCTCTGTCGACGGTCCGGGCCACCCGCACCCCCGAGCAGCTGAAGGCCTTCGTCGCCAAGCTGCGGGTCTATTCCATCTCGGACCAGGACGATGCGGGCCCCTGGCTGCGCCGACAGTTCCCCGATCTGGTCTGGGTCGCCAGCGTCCACGGCTGGGGTCAGTACGGCATGGCCGCCTGGACAGGCATTTCCGGCGATGTGCGTCGGCCCGCCAAATGGCCGGCGGCCGAGATGGTCACTAACGCCTGGTTGGAGACGAACATCCGTCGCGGTCCGCTGGGCGCGCTCTATCCGCCGCCTATGTTCATTATGGAGGGCGACACCCCGGCCTTCCTGTGGCTAATCCCCAACGGTCTGAACGCCCCTGAGCATCCCGAATACGGCGGGTGGGGCGGTCGCTATGTCCCAACCTATGAAGGCGGGGTCCAGTTTGGCGACGCTCAGGACACGGTGACGGGCGAGGGCGGCGCGACCTGGACCAGCAACCAGGCGACCGTGTTCCGCTGGCGCGAGGCGTTCCAGAACGACTTCGCCGCCCGGATCGGCTGGACGCTGACGCCGGATCGGACCAAGGCCAATCATGCGCCCCAGTTGGTGCTGAACGGCGTCCCTGGCGACGCCCCGGCCGTACTCGACGCTAAGGCGGGCGAGACGATCAAGCTGAGCGCGCTGGGGTCCAAGGATCCTGACGGCGACGCCCTGACCTATCGCTGGTGGCAGTACGCCGAGGTCAGCGGTCGGCCCGGTCTTTCGCCGCCGAAGCTGGATGTGCTCGACGCCGACCAGCCTCAGGCCCGCTTCGTGATCCCGACCGTCGTCGAGCCCACCACCTACCAGGTCATTCTTGAAGTCCGCGACTCCGGCGCGCCCGCGATCACGCGCTACCGCCGGGTCCTGGTGAACGTCCGTCCCTAGCACCCGCCGGCCAGTCGGCCAGCCCGCGCCATCACCATAAGAGCACTACCCAGGAGAGGAACCATGAAGCGCAGAACCGTCTTGTGTTCGGTCGCCGGCCTTCAAGCGCTGATCGTCGGTCTCGCCGCCAGCGGCGCCCAGGCCCAACAGGCGGCGGCGCCTCAGGCCGCGCCAGACAACCAGATCGGCGAGGTCGTGGTCACGGCCCAGAAGCGGACGGAAAATCTGCGTGACACGCCCGTGTCCGTGGCCGTCGTGGCCCCCAAGCAGCTGGAAGCCGCGGGCGTGGCGACACTGGACGATCTGGGCAAGGCGGTGCCTTCGCTTGTGGCCTCGCCGGCGACCACGACGCTGCGGCCATTCTACACCCTACGCGGCGTCAGCACGAACGTGATCACCGTCGGCTCGCCCAGCGGCGTGGCCGTGATGCTGGACGGCGTGACCCTGGCCCCGGAATCCCTGGCCGCCCGCCAGCTGACCGACATCGCCAGCGCCGAAGTGCTGCGTGGCCCGCAATCGACCCTGGGCGGTCGCACGGCCTCGATCGGCGTGATCAACATCGTCACTCGCAAGCCGTCCAACGTGTTCGAGGGCCGCGCCTCGATCAGCGCCACGACCGATAGCGAAGTGCGCGCTCAGGCCTTCGTGGCCGGGCCGATCAGCGACAATGTCGGCTTTTCGCTGTCGGGTTTCCGCAATCGCACCGAGTTCGTGACCCGCAACCTGGCCACAGGCGACAACGACGTCTCCAAGGCGGCCGGCGTTCGCGGCAAGCTGTTGTTCAAGCCCAAGGACGGCTTGGACGTCACCCTGTCGGCCAACTATGTCGACGCCCGCGATATCGGCCAGTTCCAGGCCTTCGTGCAGATCGACCCGACGGCCCGCTTCCGCGGCTCCTTCGCTCAGAGCGAGGCCCTGGTTGGCGTCACGCCCAGCCGCAGCAACACCGACTACAACACCATCACCACGCCGGGCCAGCACACCAAGGACCAGCTCTATAGCGCCGTGGTTAATTACGAGGTGGGCGACTTCACCTTCAGCTCGATCACCGCCAAGTCGCACGAGGATCGCGACCTTCGCTATGACGTCTACGGCCAGAAGATCGACTGGGCCTCGCGCCTGTCAGGCGGGACCTATTCCTGGAACAATATCCAGCGCTCACAGCTCCAGCTCGACGGCTTCAGCCAGGAGTTCCGCGTCGCGTCCCACGACCTTAGCTTCGGGCGCGTGCTGGCCGGTCTCTATTACGACCACAGCAAGACCGGCTTCCAGTTCGACCGCCCGGCCTTCGGCACGCCCATTCCCCTGGGCGCCTATCGCGAGGCCAATAACAAGAGCTACGCGGCCTATGTCCGCGCGGACTTTAAGCTGACCGACAGCACGACTCTGATCACCGGGCTGCGCTACAACCACGACAAGATCGGCTACGTCTATAACCTACAGTACAACACCACCCCGGCCAGCAACACGACGCCATTCACCCGCAAGGGCTCGGACAGCTTCAACACGGTGGTGGGCGACGTCACCCTGAAGCAGGATATCGGCGCGCGGGCGAACGTCTATGTGACCTATTCGCGCGGCTATAAGCCCAAGGTCTACAATCTCGACGCCACGGTCACGGCGACCAACACCTTCAACCCGGTCAACAAGGAGCAGGTCGACAACTTCGAAGGCGGCCTGAAGGGCGACTATTTCGATCGCCGCGTCAGCCTCAGCCTGGCGACCTTCTACACCACCTACAAGAACTTCCAGGTTCAGGCGGTCGATCCGACCACGACCGTGCCGACCTTCCAGCTGACCAACGCCGGCAAGGCCAGCACCCGCGGCGTCGAGCTGGACACCACCGTCCGTCCGACGCACAGCCTGACGCTGAACGGCTCGCTAGCCTATGTCGACGCCAAGTACGACAAGTTCGTCGGCGCGACCTGCTATTCCGGCCAGACCGCCGCCGACGGCTGCACCACGGTGAGCGGGGCCAGCTTCCAGAACCTGTCGGGCGCGCGCCTGTCCAATTCGCCGCGCTGGAAGTTCAACGCCGGGGCCGAGCAGCGCTTCGACCTGTCCAGCGACCTGGAGCTAACCCTGGGCGGCGTCGTCAATTACCAGAGCAAGATCAACTTCGATCCGAATAGGAACCCGCTGGCCACTCAGGACGGCTACGCCATCGTCAATCTGTCGGCCTCGGTGGGCCGTCCGGACCAGAGCTGGTCGGTCACCGCCTTCGTCAACAATGTCGGCGACAAGCTCTACCTGTCGAACATCTCCGATGTCGGCGGTCGCTGGGGCAACAAGGCGGCTCTGGCCGGCTGGTATGGCCGCGATGCTCGGCGGTACGCCGGGGTGCGTCTCGACGCTAAGTTCTGATCGACCCCAACACCTCCCCCCTACGCCTGGGCCGCCGGTCGGCCCGGGCGACTTTTTGTTCGACGGGAGACTAATCCGCATGCCTTCTCGTTCGCGTTTCCCGACCAAGACCGCCAGCATGGCGGTGATCGCTTGGAGCTTGGCGACGGCGGCGCTGGCCGATAGCGCTAAGGTCGAGGCCCTGATCGGCCGCATGACTTTGGACGAAAAGATCGGCTTCCTGCACGGGCAGGACGATCCGGAGCATCTGGCCGGCGGCGGCTATATTCCTGGCGTCGCACGGCTGAATATTCCGCCGCTACGCCTGGCGGATGGACCGGCCGGCGTGCGGACCTGGCGAACGGCGACCGCGTTCCCCGCGCCCGTGGCGCTGACGGCGACCTTTTCGCCGGACCTGGCCAAGGCCTGGGGCGCGGCGGTGGCCAGCGAGGCCCTGGCGCGCGACCAGCATGTGCTGCTGGCCCCGATGACCAACACTGTCCGCGTACCCACGGCGGGGCGTAACTTCGAGACCTTCGGCGAGGATCCGTTGTTGGCCTCACGGCTTGTGGCGGCCAGCGTGAAGGGGCTGCAGGACGGCGGGGTGATCGCCACGGTCAAGCACTTCGCGGCCAACAACCAGGAGACCGACCGTAAAACCATCGACGTCCAGGTCGACGAGCGAACCTTGCGCGAGATCGAGTTCCCGCCGTTCCAGGCCGCGGTCGACGCCGGCGTCGGGGCGGTGATGTGCGCCTACAACAAGGTCGGTGGCCTGGCGGCCTGCGAGAACCCGTTCCTGCTCGATAAGGTCCTGCGCCAGGAGTGGGGCTATGCGGGTTTCGTAATGTCCGACTGGGGCGCCACGCACAGCGCCGCGCCTTCGGTGAAGGCGGGCCTCGACATGGAAATGCCGCGCGGCAAGTTCCTGGGCGAAGCGCTGAAGGACGCGTTGGGCAAGGGTGAGCTGAGCGAGGCCGATATCGACCGCTCGGTGCGCCGGATCCTTACCCAGATGGACCGGATCGGCATACTGGGCGAGACCACTCAGCGTCCGCCCGAGAGTGACGCCCAGCGCAAGGCCCACTCCGACCTGGCGCTGGAGATCGCCCTTGAGGGCGCGGTGTTGCTGAAGAACGACGGCGGCGCCCTGCCATTGAACGCGGCGACGCTGAAAAAGGCCGCCGTTATCGGCCCGACCGCCAAGCGCGCCCTCTACGGCGGCGGCGGCAGCGCCGAGGTCAAGCCAACCGCGCTAGACAATCCGTACGAGGCTCTGGGCGCTCAGGCCGGCGCGCCGCTGGTCTTCGCCGAGGGCTTGCGCCTGGAGGGCGAACCTATTCCTGCGACGGCCTTGGGCTCAGACTCCGGTCCCGGTCTGGCGGGCGCCTCGGGTCCGTTCACCGGCGCGGCTAGCGTAGACAAGAGCCAGTCGGCCAGTTGGGAAGGCTGGATCACGGTCCCCGAAACCGGCGACTACGAGCTGATGCTGCAGTTCACTCCGGTCGGAGGGCTGGCCTTGGCTGAGGCTGACCGCGGCATGGCCGACGTCGAGCTGGACGGCAAGCGGGTCATCGAAGGCGGTCGACTGTTCGGCGGTTCGCGCCTGATCAAGACACCCGACGGCCTGCTCAACCAGGGCCAGGTCGTCCGCCTGGAGGCCGGTGCGCGCCACCGGCTGAAGCTGACGGTCAAGGCCTCGGCCGTCGAGCCGCTGCGCCTGCGCCTAGCCTGGACCACACCCGCCTTGCGTCGGCGGTTGCTGGACGACGCGGCGGCGGCGGCCAAGGCCGCGCCGGTCGCCGTCGTCTTCGCCCACGTCGAGGGCACTGAAGGAGAGGACAACCGTTCGCTGGCCTTACCCTATCGCCAGGACGAGCTGATCGAGGCGGTGGCCCGCGCCAATCCCAACACCGTAGTTGTGCTCAACACCGGCGCGCCGGTGCTGATGCCGTGGCTCGATCGGGTCAAGGCGGTGCTGCAAATGTGGTATCCCGGTCAGCGGGGCGGGGAGGCGACCGCTAACCTGCTGACCGGTAGGGCCAATCCGTCGGGCCGCCTGCCGGTCACCTTCCCGATACGCGACAGCCAGACCGCCGTCGCCCGGCCCGAGCGCTTCCCCGGTGTTGACGGCCGCCAGACTTATTCCGAAGGCGTGCTGGTCGGCTACCGCTGGTACGACGCTCAGGGTGAGCGCCCGCTATTCCCGTTCGGCCACGGCCTTTCGTATACGCGGTTCGAGTACCGCGACTTGAAAATCACCCCGACAGCCGACGGCCTGGACGTGGCCTTCACCCTCCGCAACGTCGGCAGGATGGACGGCGCCGAGGTCGCTCAGGTCTATGTCGACGGTCCCGCCGGGCGTCCCGAAGGCCTGACCTTCGCCCCTCGCATCCTCGCCGGCTTCCAGCGTGTAACCTTGCGCGCCGGCGAGAGCCGCCAGGTCCACCTGAAGATCGAACGGCGCACGCTGTCCTACTGGTCTCCCCAGGCCAAGGCCTGGCGCGAACCGCGAGGGCTCCGTCAGGTGCGAGTGGGTGGTTCCTCGCGTAACCTCCCGTTGTCGATAGCGGTGAATGTGTTTCCCTAGTGCCGGATTTCATCGGTTGGCTTGCCACGCGCGTGGCTCTGAGGGGCCGTTCCTGGCGCCGAGCGCGCGTGCGGCGGAACCGCCCGTCCCGCGCTAGCTATTGGGCCTGGAAAGCTGCCCCTTCTGACAGGTTGAAGCCTCGTCGGCGTGATGAAGAAGCTTGCCCACTGGATCGGTCCCGTTGACCGGTCCCGCGAGGTAGACTTCGATTTCCGTGATCGCGGCGCCGGCGCACTTGACCGCCACCGCATCGGCCGAACCCGCGCCGAAGGCGTCGTCGAACGCCGCGCGGATCTGGGCCGTGGTTACGGTCTTGCCGACATTGGCCGCAATCAGCTGACCCACGGCCGACGCGTTGATCTGGTCGACCAGATCGACCGCCCGGCCAAAATAGGCGTCAGGCGTCGCGCCAAAGCAGGTGCCATGCTTGGCCCATTCGTGGCGTTCCAGAAGCGATTGAACGCCGGGCATGGCGACCGCCAGTCGGTCGTGGACCCCGCCGGACAGGCCGGGCTCTGGCAACTTGTCCCATTGGTGGGCGTCGTCCAGGTCCCGGATGCGCTTCTTTTCGGCCGCGTCGGCGATGCAGTAGTAGAAGCCCTTGGGCTGGGGCCAAAGCCCGTGCAGGCTAAGCTGCCTTGCGTCCGGGCTCGCCGAGGTTTCGCCCGCGCACTCGGTCTTATCGCCATGCGCCTCACAAAAGGTCGGCTCCCAGCTCAGCGACAGAAGATGGCTGGCCTTGCCGCCCGGCGGATGGGGTTGGGCCGGTCCTGAAGGCGCCGGCGCGTCAGGTCGGCCGGGCTGGCTGGCCTGGGCGCAGCCGACGGCCACCCAACGGCCCTTTGGCGCGGCCGTTGCGACCTCAACCTGCAGCCAGGTCGGCGGCTCCTTGTTGTGCGCCACCACCTGATAGGTCTCGCCCTGCGCCAGCATGACCTCACCGGTCTTCTTCTTGATCGACAGATAGGCGGGGCAGGCCTGAGCGGTCGTCAGGGTTTCGGCTTTGGCGACAGGCGCGACGATCAAGGTCGCCAGGACGACGCTGGCCGCCGCCATCATGGTTGCGATGCGCTGGCTCAAGGTTTTCATTGCGGACTCTCCAAGGCGGGAGGCGGAGGTTGGCGGCAGGTTATCGAAGGCGGTTCTGGCGTCACGGCGTGTCAGCCGCCAGGTTCCCGTTCCACCTTCAGGACCCCCGAAGCATCGCCGGCGATGGTGATCGGCCCGTCCCACCCGGTAGCGTAGACCGCATGCCGAATGGTGTAGGGACTGAAGCGTTTGACACCGTCGGCGACCTGGACATCCTCGATGCGATCGCGGGGGCGCGTGATCGACTGGTCCAGCAACTCCACGACATCGCGACGGGGATGGCCGTAGGCCCACGCCGTCCACGGCACATGAACGTCTGGTCGTCCCATGGACATCACGGCGATGTCCGGCCGCACCGCGTCTAGCAGCCCCCGTGTCGTGCCGTTCGCGGAGCCGTGGTGGCCCACGACATAGACGCTCGAGCGCAAGGCGCCCGAAGCGCGATACTTCTCGACCAGGGTGTCGATGGCCGGCTCTTCAAGATCGCCTGTGAAAAGGAACGAGGTCTTGCCGTAAGCCACCCTCACGACCAGGCTCTGATTGTTCTCGTTGTCGTATTCGCCTTCATCCCATCCCGGATTTTCGGGATAGGCGGCCGACAGGACATTGATGGTCGGGTCGACCCTGGGGCAGGCCACGGCGTCGACGACGCCGTCGGTGTAGCCCTGGCTCGACGAAATCTGGGATTCGCTCAGACTATCGGTCGGGATCTTCGTCTGGCGCGCGTGGTCGGCCATCCATTTGGCGCCCACACGGCCCGACCCCGTCAGGTGGCCGTTATAGACATATCCGCCGATGTCGAAGCGCTCGGCGACCGCCTCCAGGCCGCGATTGTGGTCGACATGGGTGTGGGTGACGAAAACCGTATTGATCCGCCGGTGAAGGTCGGGTCGCCGCGCGAAGAAGGCGTCCAGATAGCCGACGAGATGGTCGACGGACGTCTGGTCGCGCGCGCCGGCGTCAATCAGCACGGCCCCGCAAGGGAATTCGAGAAGGGCCGAGGAGGCCTGGTCGACATCGATGAAGTGGGCGGAAACCCGGTCGGACGACAAGGTCGCCGCGGGCATGGCCGCGGCTTCGCGGGCTGGCGGCGGACTTGCCAGGGTCGTGTCGCCGCCGGCCGTCGTCGGCGTCAGCGGATTGCCCGAGGCCATGGCCAGGGCGCCGATCACGGCGAGGGGCCAGGCGGTGTGGATCGCCTTTGTCGCGGCGGTCGGAGCGGGTTTGGGCGTCGACGGCTCGGCGCGTCCTGGCGCGCGAGGCGGCTTGGCGGGAGGCTTGGCCGGGCTCATTGGTCGCCCGTCGCGGTATGAGGCGCGGCCTTATAGGCCAGATAGGACGCGTGGCTAAGGCCCAGCAGCCAGACGAAGGACTTGTCGATCACCGGCAGTCTGGCGATGACGCCGTGGCTCTCGTTGAAGCTGGTTGCCACATAGGCCGCATAGCAGCCCAGCAAGACCAGGGTGATGAGCACCTGCTGGATCTTGCCCAGGTCCGGGCTCTGGGCGTTGCCGACCTCGTCGCCGGTGACCAGATTGGACCAAGAGGCCTCGGATGCGTCGTCGTGGGTGACGACCTTGCCGTTGGCCTTGGAGCCAGGCGGTAGGGCGTCGACCGTCTGGGCCGTGGCGGTTTCCTTCGACTTGAGGCTGAGGAGGGCCGGAGCGGCGACCAGCGAGGTCGCCGAAATGCCCATGGCCAGCAGGAGTTCGCCGGGAATGATGATGTTGAGCGCCGAGACCGACTGGTGATCCGTCGTGGCGGCGGCGTTGTAGGCCGCGGCCGTGGCGAAGGCGGCGATGACGATGACGGTCCAGGCGCCGGCCTGCAGCTTGGAAAGGCTAAGACGGTTGCGGTTATCGATAAAGGCGCCGATCGGTCGTCCGTTGACGAGCCAGCCGACCAGGCCAAGGCTGGCGGCGAGCAACGCCGCGATGAGCAAAAATACATAACCCGCCGCTCTGGGCTGGAGGTGCGGCGCGGCGATCAGGACGATCGCGGCCAGGAGCAGTGGCGCGCCTGGCAAAATCCAAGGGGCCTGCGCCGGCGGCGAGGCCTTCGTGGCTGGATCGGTCAAACTTCTTCCCCCTCTTGGCGTCGGCGCACGGGTGCGATGCCGGACTCGAACGGGCACAGAAAGCTTGGCGACTGGAAGGCGCGCACCCCGGTGGCGCGATATTCATCGTATAACGCTTTATGGTTGTGTCAACGCGGGATTCGGCTGTGCTGACAGGAAGTTATTCGGCCGCTCGACCGGCAATGCGGAGGGGCTCTAGCGAATGGCGTCGCTCTGGACCCATGATGCGTCTATACCGCTCCGGAACTCTGGAGCTGTTTGGTTATGCGTCCAAGCCCCGTCCTTTTGGCGATCTTGACCCTGGCGGCGCCGGCTCCAGCCCTGGCTTGGGGCCGGACCGGTCACGCCGTGGTCGCCGAGATCGCTCGGAACTATCTAACGCCCAAGGCCGCGGCCGCCGTCGATGCGCTTTTGGCCAGCGATCCCGACGCGCTCACCGACAAGGATCTTGGCGCGCGCGCCTCGTGGGCCGACGCTTGGAGGCGCGATCACCGCGAGACCAGCCAGTGGCACTTCGTCGATGTCGAGCTTGACCATCCCGATCTCGCCCAGGCGTGCTTTGGTTTTCCTCCCAGCGCTACGCCGGCCAGCGCGGGGCCGGCCAAGGACTGCGTGGTCGGCCGGCTGGAGGCCTTCGAGCGCGAACTCGCCGATCCCAAGACCGATCCAGCCGAGCGGCTTTTGGCCTTCAAGTTCGTTCTCCATTTCGTGGGCGATCTGCATCAGCCGCTGCATGCGGCCGACAACCAGGACAAGGGCGGCAATTGCGTGCCGCTGGCGCTGGGCGGCCCGCGCACCGTGAACCTGCATGGCTACTGGGATGGTGTTGTTGTCGACGCCTTGGGCCCCGACGCCAAGACCATCGCCGCCACACTCAGCGCCCAGATCACGCCTGCCGATCGGCGGGCGTGGGAGAGGGGCGACGCCAGGGCCTGGGCGATGGAGAGCTTCGAACTGGCCAGGACAGTCGCCTACGCCGTCGGGTCAAAACCCGGCTGCGCCAACGACACCGCGCCGGTCAGCCTGCCGGCGGGCTATGGGGACAAGGCGGCCGCGACGGCGGGGCTCCAGCTCAAGCGGGCTGGTGTTCGTCTGGCGCTGGAGCTCAACCGCGCGTTCGGCGGCTGACCGGCGATCTTGCCTCTGTCACATTCTCGGGCGAAGCTGCCTCTCCCTAAGGGAGAGAAACCATGCGTCACGCAACCATGATGATCGCCGCCTTGGCCCTGCTGGCCATCGCCGCGCCGGCCGCCAACGCCCAAAAGCTCGACGCCAATGGCCGCTGTCACGACGCCAAGGGGCGCTTCGCCAAGGCGGAAGTCTGCAAGGGCGCTTCCTCGACCCCGGCGGTCAAGCCCGCGGCCGTGACGGCCAAGACCCCGCCGGCCGCGACTCCAGCCCCGGCCGCGACGGCGCCGAGCGGCTACAAGGTCGACGCCAAGGGCAAGTGCCGCGACGCCAAGGGCCGGATGGCCAAGAAGGACCTCTGCAAGGTCTGATCAATCGGCCCGTTGCACCCCAGCGCAGCGGGCCTTTCGCTCCAAGCGCATCTTCGGCCGCGACCAGGGCGCAAGGAATTCCGCCGCCGGCATGAGATTGTCGCGCGCGCCTGTCGGGTGGACCTGCCGCAAAGCCTCGGTCGGCCATGAAAGCCAGCGTCGCGGGGTCGGCGGCCGCCGCCAGCATGCCGTCCGAGCCGCCCGGCGCGAACAGGACAGTGAGGTCCTTTGGGCAGGTCTCGAAGGTAGCGTTCGGAACGATCGTCACCCCCACATCGCTGGTCACCGGATCGAGCGTCTTGGCGATGAGGTGGACCTTGGCGCCCATCAGGGCGCCGAACCAGGATTGCGGCCCGATCAGGTCCATTACGGTCATGCCGGGATACATCAGCATGGCGATTTCTTCGTCGCCCATCCACTGGATGTTCGGGTCGCAGCCCGTCATGTCCATGTCATGGCCCATGTCGGGCGCCTTTGGCGAAGAGGACGCCGTTTGGGCTTGGGCGGCGCCCACCATCAGCGGAGACAGGAGCGTCAACAGGGCGGCGCGACGATCGATATCGGTCATGGTGGCCTCCTCTAGAAGCGGGCTTTCAGGGTGACGTTGGCCGAGCGTGGCTGGGGGGGCATCACGACCGGGAACGAGAAGTACTGGAAGGTGTCGTAGGCCTTGCGCCCGCCCAGGTTCACGGTAGAGACCTGGATCGTGAACCTGCCGATGTCGTAGGCCGCCTGGGCGTCGATCGCCGCATAGCCGGGAACCCAGACAGCGTTGGGCAGGGTCGTCTGGCGGGCGCCGAACGCGGTCACGCCCGCGCCAAACGACAGGCCCTGGGCGCGGCCGTCCAGCACCCGGTAGCGGGCGGCGATCCGGCCGCTATTCTTGGGGACGCGGGGCAAGACGTCACCGACCGGAATGGTGTTGTCCCGGGTCACCTTGGCCTGCGTGTGGGCGTAGTTGGCCAGCAGCGAGAAGGCCGGTATGGGCTCCCAGACGAAGTCGGCCTCGACGCCGCGCGCCCTTTGCTGGCCGGTCTGCACCGACATGAAGAGATTCTCCGGATCGGCCGTGGCGACGTTGTTGCGTGTCTGCTGGAAGGCGGCGAGCGTGCCCGACAGGCCAATGTCCTTGAGGGCGAACTTCACTCCGCCCTCGTAGTTGGTCGAGGTCTCGGGCTTGGGCGTCTTCATGCCGATGAAGCCGAACGGCGCCTTGAAGGCCGTCGCGTAGCCGGCATAGAGCGCCACGCCCGGCGCGAGGTCGAAGGTCGCGCCGATCCGGGGCGAGACGTGGTTATAGGACGCGTCGGTCGTCTGTTCGCGTTCGTGGAACTCCAGCCGGGTGTAGCGAAGCGACCCGGTCAGGTGCAGCCGCCCATAGTCGGCCTGGTCCTGAACATAGCCCGCGATCGTCTCGTAGGTGTCGGTCTGGGTCAGGCTGGCGGGGACCTCGCCGCCGAACGCCAGCGTGTAGCGCGGGTCGGCTAGGTCGATCGCACCGAGAGGCACGCCGGCAAAGCCCATGTTGGAATAGAAGTCGGTGTGGTCGTAGCTGGCGCCGAAAAGGAGTGTGTGGCGCCCGCCCAACAGGTCGGCCTTGGCCATCAGGTTGGCGTCGAGCGCGCCTTCGGCCGCCTTGCTCAGCATGTTGAGGGCGAAGATCGGATAGACGGTGGGTGTGGCCGGATCGGGTCCGCCAAGGTCCGGATAGACGAAGGTCCCGTATTCGGGATTGTGACTCTTGTAGTAACGCCCGCTGAGCGTCAGGCGCAGGTCATCGCTGAAGGCGTGACGCAGCTCGACGGTGGCCAGACGCTTGTCGATCGCCGTGCGGGGCTGGCCGACCGGCGCGCCGGGAAATGCGTTGCGGTCGAGTCCGCCCGCCAGGGCCTGGACAGCCGGCAAGCCGGAATACTCCAGCTGGTCGCGATGGCTGGCCTGCAGTTGCAGGAAGAGGTCTGTCCTGGGATCGAGGGCGATGGAGAGGCTCGGCTGCACCGACCATCGCTTGCCCTTCAGCTGGTCCACCCAGCTCTCGTTGCTCTGGTACTCGGCCGCGATCCGGGCGTTGACGCCGCTCGCCAGCGGCAGGTTCACCTCGCCATAGGGGTTGAAGGTCGAGAAGCTGCCGCCGCGCAGGGCGACGTAGCCGCCGAAGGTGTCTGTTGGCCGGGTGGACGCGATGTTGATCAGCCCGCCGAGCGGCGAGCCCAGTCCACCGCCATAAAGCGTCGAGCTTGGTCCCTTGAGGACCTCGATCCGCTCGACGCCAACCAGGCTGTCGGGATCATTGGCCGCCTGGGTCTGGCCAAAGAGCGGCAGGCCGTCGACATAGATTTCCGAAGCGAAGCCCCGCACCAGCGGCGAGGTGAACAGGATCTCCTCGGACTTGGTGGGCGTGACGCCCGAGACGTTGACCAGGGCGTCGGCCAGGGTGCGGCGGTCCTGCTCCTGTATGAGGGTGCGGGTCAGCACCTGTACCGATTGCGGGACCTGGATCAGCGGCGTGTCGGTGCGGGTGGCCGATGCGGCCGTGGGCGCGGCGTAGCCCTGCGGAGCGCCGGTGACCAGGACCTCGCTGACCCAGCTTTGGCCGCTCGTGGTCGTACTGGGGGCCGAGGCGTCTGCTGGCCTGGACGGTTCGTCGGCTCGAGCGGCGTTGGCGGCGGCGATCAAGGAGATTGACGTTGCGGCCAGGAGCGCGGCGCGACGGTTGATCAAGACGGGCATGGGATTTTCCGGAAATGAGCGCTGATGGCGAGGCGTCAGGCTGGACGGCATTTGGCGGGCCGGCGCCGAAGCCAGCGAAGAAGG
Source organism: Caulobacter sp. SSI4214 (assembly GCF_012184455.1). Taxonomy (NCBI): domain Bacteria; kingdom Pseudomonadati; phylum Pseudomonadota; class Alphaproteobacteria; order Caulobacterales; family Caulobacteraceae; genus Caulobacter; species Caulobacter sp. SSI4214. The sequence goes on from NZ_SZWJ01000029.1 coordinate 34,340, forward strand.
CCGGTGATGAATAGGGCGAGGGGCGTTAGACCGGCGATCACGGCCAGGACACGGGTCGAAAGACCCGCGACCGAGCCGTCGTGCAGCGGCCGGATCCAAGTGTTGACGGTAGTGGAGGCCGTGCCCTGGCGAGCGTCGTGGACCGCCAGGACCGCGCCGGAGTACTGATCGACGAAGACAAAGCTGTAGGGAAAGCGGCGGGTCTGATCGCCCCGGACCTGAGCTCGGAACCGGAACACGCCATCGCCGGGCCCCGGAACATCGATCCAGGCGATGCGACCATCAGGCAGCGCCCGATGGGCCGCCGCCAGAGCCTGAGCGATTGAGACCTGGCGCCCGGCGCTGACCGTGGAGACGGGCGCGGGGACCGCGACCACGGGAGCGACAAGCTTGGACAGCAGCCAATTTTTCTCGGCCGGCAACGCCAGAAGCGCGCCGGTGGTCGAAAGGATCAGCAAAAGCACTAGACTGGCTAGGCCGACCAGCTTGTGGAGATCGTAGAGCCTGCGCGTCGGCGAGGCCGCGCGCTTATAGGCCAGGGCCTTTCGCCAGCTGCCCCGCGGCCACCATGTGAAAAGGCCCGTGGCCAGCAGGAACAGGGTCGCCACGCCGGTCCAGCCGACGATGACGTTGCCTAGATCGCCGGCGAGGACGTTGCGGTGCACATCGTAGAAGAAGGTCATCAGGTAGTCGCCCCAGCGCGCCTGGCGTAGGACCTGACGACCATCGGGCGTGAACCAGACCATCAGCGGATCGGCGTGGCCGTGCCCTGCTGCGTGTCCCTCGGTCGGCGCGTAGTAGCGGGCCGGAATGGCGCCGGGCTTGCCGGTGACCTCGAACGACCACTTGCCCGTCGCGTCCGGCCACCGTGCCTGGGCGGTGGCGAGCGCCTGGTCCCACACGGGCGAGGTCCAGTCTGGCGCGAGCGCGCTGGTCTCGACGCGAATGCCCGGATGCAGCCAGGCGTCCAGCTCGATGTAGAACACGAGCGCCGAGCCGGTCACGGCCAGCACGGCGAAAGGCAGGCCTAGGACAAGGCCTAGCCAAAGATGGATCCGACGAAGCAGGGATCGGGCGTGAAGGGTCACGGTGTTGCGGGTCCTGACGCTGACAGCCTGGGAAGACCCGCCGGCCCTTGAAGGACCGGCGGGTGGTTCGGCTTAGAACTTGCGCAGGAGCGACAGCTCGACGCTGCGCGGCTCGCCCAGAAAGACGAGATAGGACGAGTAGCCCGACCAGTCGGCGTAGAGCTTGTTGGTCAGGTTGCGGCCGCGCAGGCTGAGCGTGCCGAACGGCGCGGCCCAGCTGACCGAGGCGTCCAGCAGCGTGTGGGCGTCGACCTTCACCGTGTTCGCGTTGGAGGTGAAGAAGTCGCCGCTGTAGCGCACCGCGCCGGTGAAGGTCAGCGGCAGGGCGCGCGGAGCGTAGGTCACCAGGAGATCGGCGAGCTTTTCGGGAACGTTGGCCGGCCGGTTGCCCGCGCGGTTGGCCCCGCCGGCCTCGATCAGCGTGTCGAACTCGGCGTCGAGCACGGTCGCCGAAAGCTTGGCCTTCAATTCGTCGCTGACCGCCCATTCGGCCGACACTTCGACGCCCTTCGAGGTCTGGCTGCCGCCCTGCACCGTCACGGCCGGGTTGGTGGGGCTGCGGGTCAGGATGTCGTCCTGACGGATGTGGTAGGCCGAGGCGGTGATCTGCAGCCGGTCGTCAAAGGTCAGCCCCTTGATCCCGATCTCGTAGGAGTCGCCCATGCTGACCTTGAAGGTCGCATTGGTGGCGCTGAGGAACAGGACGCCGCTGACCGGCGTCGCCGCGCGCGTGTACTGGCCATAGACCTGGGTCTTGGGCAGGACGCTGTAGACCGCGCCCAGACGCCAGGAGACGGGGCTGTAGTCCTGGCCATAGCGGGTCACCGCGCCGGTGGTGGCGTTGAGGATCTTGCGATCGAGCGAGAACTTATCGAGCCGCGCGCCGCCGACCAGCAAGAGGTCCGGTGTCAGATTGTAGGCGTCCTCGACGAACAGCGCCTTGGAGTCGACATCGGCCCAGACGTTCTGACGGGTCGAGAAATTGGCGGGCGTGTCGGCGGGGAACAGGCCCCGGACCGGCGCGTAAGGGTCGACCGAGGTCGTCGTTCCGAACCTGCGGACCGTGAAGAAGTCGGTGCCGCCCAGCTCCGCGCCCACGGTGAAGCGGTTTCGCCGGCCCGCCAGCTGGCCGTCATAGGCCGCGTGTAGGCGCTGGCTCCAGAACTGGTGGTCGTGACTGATCTTGGTCGTGGCGCGGTCGAAGCGGCCGCTGGCGCTGTTGAAGCTGTAGTCGTCGCTGTCGCGCCACAGCCGATCGGCGTCGTACCAGCTGGTGTCGCTGACCAGCGTCCACGCATCGCTCAGCTTGTACGCGGCGCGGGCCCGCAGCCACACCGACTGGGAGTCCATCAGGCCATCGGTGGTGTCATAGTTCTTGCGGCGCAGCGCCTTATCGAGGACCAGGCCGGCCGAGCCCGAGACGATGTCGGAGGGATCGCGAGCCGCAGCGGCCGGCGCCATCGGCGTGCCATAGTAGGCGGTTGAGAAGCGATCCTCATAGTAGTCCGCCGACAGCGTCACCGAGAGATGATCGGTGGGAGCCAGCGTAACCGCGAGATTGGCGGCGAAGGTGCGGCTATCGGTGTCGTCGATCCAGCCGCCCGAGCGCGACCAGGCCACATCGCCGCGCACGGCGGCCTTGTCGCCGATCGGAGCGTTGAGGTCGGCGGCCAGGCGATAGCTGTCGCGGCTGCCGGCGCTAGCGAAGGCTTCGCCGGAGCGTTGGCCAAGCACCGGCCGGCGCGGTACGAAGTTGATCGCGCCGGCCAGGGCGCCTTCACCGGATGTGACGGAAGCCGGCCCCTTGATCACCTCGATGCGCTCGAAGGCCCAGGCGTCCCAGTTGCGCACGCCCGCGTCGGAGTTGGGCATGCGCACGCCGTCATAGAGATAGTTCACCGCGCGCTGGAAGCCGCGCATCGAGACCGAGCCGACCGAGCCCGGCAGATTGCCCGACACGACGCCAGGCGCGGCGTTAAGGGCCTCGATGGCGTTACGCAGGCCCTGGGTCTGGATATCCTGTTGGGTCAGCACTTCGATGGCGGCGGGGGTTTCGCGTTCGGAGAGGCCAAGACGGCCGGCGATTTGGGTCTGGAGGTTGAACTGGCGGCCGGTAACGACGACGCCTTCGACCTTGTTCTGGTCCGCGTCGAGGACGACGTCGGCGCGCGCGATGACGGGAAGTACGGCGCCGACGAGGGCGCTCGTGGCGAGCAGGAGAGACTTCATGTGAGATCCTTCGGCGCGCATCGGCGCCGTGAGCTGAACTGATCGGCAAGACAGACCCGGCGCGGCGCGCAGGGCCTTGCGCCCGGGGCCAGGGCGCCAGGGCGTCAGATCAGCAGGCTCGGAGGACCTCGGGCGGGAAGCGGCGGCGCGGAAAGTCCACGCCCCGGCGCCAGGCCCAGCAAGGGACGGGCCACCGGCTCGACGTAGAGGGCGAACGTGATCGCCTGGACCGCGACCATGCTCGGCGCGACCGTGGCCGCGCCATGTCCCGCGAATGGGCAGGGCGGGTTGTGAGACGGCTTTTCAGACGGGGCCTTTTTGTCGTGGCTCATTAGGGCGCCGGGTTCGACGACCATTGCGCCTTGCCCCGTGCAAATGACCACGGCGAACGGCAGGCCGTTCGTCGCTCGCGGCGCTGTCATGAAGCCGGCCGGCACCAGCACCTTCAAAGCGACAGCCATCAACGCCAACGCAAGGAACGCAGCGCGCATCAAGGGCCAGCGATGAAGCGCCGATGGAGTCACGCGACGCGCTTTAGCCGAAGACAGGGCGGCTGTCGCCTAAGCTCGATCCCGTACGTCCTCGGCATCCGTCCGAGGGCGCGGGCGTTCGAGTCGGCCAAGCTACAACGGGCCGAGCCACGAAGCCGGTACTAAAACCAACTGCGGTGTTCATGGCATGTTAGCCGGCTCGCGCCGCGCGGGCCTATCCGGGGCAATGCAGCTTAGCCAGCGCCTCAAAAGCTGGAGGCGGGCCGCCGACCGAACGTAGTCATCTGGCGTGCTCGATCATATTCCTCGGGGTCTCGGCGACCAGCAAAGGCTCCTCGAAGGACCGGAAGGGCAGGGCGTCATCGTTGCTCGGCCGGGACATCAGGCGAAATTGGCGTGCCGAGCGCGACCATATCGGTGGGCGCAGCCCGATGAGGATTGATCGCGAGAGAAAAAAGCGACGCCGAGGCAACGCCCTCGGCGCGCTCCGCCAAAGCTATCGGCCGTGAGCCTAGGCCCTGTCTGGTTTTGACGTGCCCCCCTGAAACTCCTCCAGAAATAACTAGAGTCCGCCCCGACCAAAGGACGGGCGACTGTGCGTTCGTCCGCCCGGCCTTCGTCAGTCCCGGCTGCACGATGACGATGTCAGCGCGCACCGGATTGAAGCGGGCCATCTTCAAGAGTCGGTCGCCGTCCGTTGTCAGGCGATATGCCGGCAGTGTCCGGCGCCGCCCCAGAAGACGGCGCCAAGCTTTCAGGCGGTGACGTCCCGAGCTTCGAGGAAGCTCTTGGCGTTGAGGTCGTTCTTGATCTCCCGGTCCCGCCGCCGCAGCGGAACCGACAACTTAACCGCTTCGAGCCGTTGGAAGGCGCTAGGCGAGGGCGATTAGCCGCGATCGTTGCGGCCGCCCAGGCGAGCTTGGCCTTGGCCCGGAGCGTTCGGAGCCCGGGCCGGGAGATCGGATGAGGCCGCGGATTGAAGGTGTTGTAGATCGGTCCATGACGGGAGAGGAAGCGCTGGGCTGAGCCCTGGAACTTGAACTTCTGTTGTTTTCGCTCTCGCCGTCGGATGGAGAGATGCGAGTTCTCAGCCCGGTTGTTCTCGCGCATGCCGCCTGGCCGATGGCGTTGCCTTAGGCCGAGCGCCTCCATGGCGGCCCGATACGACGCCAAGGATATGGGCGTCACATCGGTCTCCACCGCTCTTAGCCCTCACGGCCAAGGATGCGGAGACCTTTTAGCGTTAGACCGTCAACTCCAGCTGGCCACCCCGGACTACAAGTCCGCCCCCAGGCCGCCGAAAGCCTCGGGAATGGCCACGCACAGCAGGCCCGCCGCTCCGGCCTTCCTCCAGATTTCGCGATCCACATGGCCCTGCGCCTCCCACCGCCTCAAGCGCCTGACCCTGCTCGCCGATCCCGACGATCACTCCGACTTTTATCCGCGCAGCCGCGTGAACCTCCCCACCGGTCGTTATTCTGGGGCGGCAAGGCCGCCCTTAGTCACCACGCGCGTCATGTGTTCTCTGATTCTCAAAACGCTCGATCGCATCCATATGGCGCACAAGCCAGCTCGTTGAACTTAGTCCCTCCAGTAGGCAGCGCCGAGCAAAGGGTTCGACCTTAAAGGGATGACCAGCGCCCTCTCCCGGCAAAGTGATCGTCTGCGCCTCAAGATCGATGGTGATCGAAAGCTCGCCAGCATCGACGATGTGCTGATGAAGACCTTTCGGGACGACGATCGTCAGCAGCCCGTTCTGCACCGCATTGTTGGCGAAGATGTCGGCGAACGACAGGCCGATGAGCGCTTGGAAGCCGAAGTCGACAAGCGCCCAGGGGGCGTGCTCCCGCGACGAGCCGGAGCCAAAATTTCGGCCGACGACCAGAATGCGATGGGATGATGGGTGGATCCGGTTGAGGAGGTGATCGGGATTGATGTCACCGCTGGAGAAGTGGCGCCAATCGTAGAAAAGCGATCGACCGAGGCCCGCCTTGCTCCTTGTTTCCATAAACCGCGCGGGAAGGATTTGGTCGGTGTCGATATCGTCCTGCGCAATCGCAACGGTGCGAGACCGAAGCACCCGAAAGGGTTCGAAGTCGGTTTCAGCCAAGCGCCGTCTCCCGCGGGCGACGCGGATCGGCGATCGCGCCGGCGATCGCGCAGGCCGCCGCAGTCGCGGGGCTCGCCAGAACCGAACGCACGCCAGGACCCTGCCGACCGATGAAGTTACGGTTGGATGTCGAGACAACGAGTTTGCCTGGAGCCGGGTTGTCGCCGTTCATCCCCAGACACATCGAGCAACCCGCCATGCGCCACTCGGCCCCTGCTTCAACAAAAACCCTGTCGAGCCCTTCTGCCTCGGCCTCGCGCCGCACCTGCTCCGATCCCGGCACGACGAGCATTCTCACGCCCTTGGCAATGTGGCGGCCTTTAAGGATTTCCGCCGCGACCCTGAGATCGGGGAGCCGCGCGTTCGTGCAACTCCCCAGGAACACCATATCGATGGGATGCCCCATGATCGGCCGTCCGGGCTCGAAACCCATATAAGCGAGCGCGCGAGCCGCCTCTGCCGATGAAGGGGCCGGGACGATGCCGTCCACCGGAATACCCGTATCTGGGGTCACCCCCCACGTAACGGTGGGCGCGATCGTCGACGCATCGATCGAGACCTCTTGGTCGAACGCCGCATCACGCTCGCTTGCGAGGGCGTTCCATGCCTCTGCGGCACGGTCCCATTCCGTGTCGGACGGCGCCAAAGGGCGTCCCGCAATCCATTTCAAGGTCGTCTCGTCGGGCGCGATCATGCCTGCGCGGGCCCCCGCCTCAATGGACATGTTGCACACCGTCATGCGCTCTTCCATCGACAGCGCGCGAATGGTCTGGCCGGCATATTCCACGGCGTAGCCGCTGCCGCCCCCGACGCCGAGCCGTCTGACGATGGCGAGCGCGACGTCCTTGGCGGACACGCCGACGGAGAGCGCCCCATCGACCGACACGCGCAGCGACCGCGGCTTGCGCTGCAACAGGCACTGCGTCGCGAGCACGGCCGTCACCTCCGATGTGCCGATCCCGAACGCCAGCGCGCCAAACGCTCCATGGGTGGAGGTATGGCTGTCCCCACAAACGATGGTCATGCCCGGCTGCGTGGCGCCCAGCTCCGGTGCGACGACATGGACAATGCCGCGGCGGGGGTCATCCCAGCCAAAAAATCGGATGCCATGATGCTGCGCATTCTCTGCAAGTGCGGCGACCTGATCCGCCGCAGCCCGGCTGACATAGGCGCGGCGTCCTGCGTCGTCGGGAAAGCGAGTGGGTGTCGAATGATCGATCGTCGCAAGCGTCCGTTCCGGACGCAGTACGGGCAGGCCGCGTTCTTCGATCGCGGTGAAGGCCTGCGGCGACGTCACTTCATTGAGGAGATGCAGATCTATGTAGACGATCGCCGGCGCATCGCCCGCTTCAGGGCGCACGACGTGCGCGTCCCATAGCTTATCGAACAGACTGTTGGGCCCGGACGCCATCAATCAGCCAGCTACATCGGCCGGCAGCGACTCTTCGACCAGATTTTGCGCTCTCACCAGCACGAAGTCATAGTCGACCGTCAGGAAGTCCCTCTCGATCTTCTGCCCGCTGATGACAGTGCCGGCAGGCTGCGCGCGGAACGGCACGACCAACTCCCGCTTGGCTCCAAACACGACGTCGTTGTCGATATACTCGGCGCCTTCCCTGAAGAGGTGCGTCACCACCGGCTGGAAGCCAGGCGCGGTGAGCAGGAAGTGGATATGGGCCGGCCTGAAATAGGAGATGTCGGTTTGCGAGATCAGCGCGCCGACAGGGCCATCCATCGGGATGGCATAGCCTTTAGGCGCGATCGTCCAGAAGCCGTAGCGGCCTTCGCTGTCCGTATATTGGAGCGCGCGCAACCGTGGCCCGCAGTCGGGGATCTGGGCCTCATAGGCGCCCTCCTGGTCCGCTTGCCAGATGTCGAGCTCGGCGCCGGCGACAGGGTTGCCGTCGTGATCGCGGACGGTTCCGCTCAAATAGACGGGTTCCCCCGGCAGTTCGCCGGCCATGTCGGCGCCCTGCTCGAGGATGGGCGACTCCTCGATGTGGAACGGCCCCAACACGGTGTCGGGCGTCGCACCGCTGGGCTTGCGGCCGTTCTGCATAACCACGAGCATGCTGATGCCAAGGACATCCGAGAGAAGGATGAACTCCTTGCGCTTCTCGTCGCTGATCTGGCCGACGGCCGCCAGATATTCCGTCGCGGCCAGCCACTCCTCGTGCGTCGGCTCAACCTCGCGTATGAAGGCATGCGCGTGCTTGACGAGAGTCGTCATCAGTTCGCGCAGGCGCGGGTCGTGACAGGTCGCCCAGCGCGCCGTCGCTATATCCGTAATGTTCTCTTCCGTAGCGAATGACATGCCGCCCTCGTGCGCGTTAGCTGTTTGTCATCAGAATTTCACGCTTGCGCGCAGGCCATAAGTCCTGGGCGCCGTTGTTACCTGCGCCATGAGATTGGTAATGCTTGATAGGAAAGTGAACGTGCCGGCGCGCTTATCGCCAATATTGTTGATAAATCCAGTCAAAGACCAACGACTATCCGGCTTCTTCAAAGTGAGGTTGGCGTTTGCGATCCAGTATCCGCCAACAATCTGCGACCCGACATATTCAAAACCTGTCACAGTTCTTGATTGATATCGACCATTGAGGTCGCCGACCAAATTGAAGTCACCCACCGACACCGTTTGTTCAACGCCAAGGTTGATGGTCCATTCCGGCGACTGCTGCGCCCTCTGACCCGAGCAGTCGATCGTATAGTTAGATGTCGGGGTAATAGCCGCGGGCGTCGTAACGGGGCAGCCGACCAACGGGAAGTTGGTGGGTGCGCCTGCAGCCATCGTGGGTTGGGTATAGACGAAGTCCTTGTACTTCGCGTCGAGATACTGAACATCGGCAGAGAGGCGAGTGTTCTGTACCGGGAGATAGATGAACTCCACCTCCATACCCTTATTTATCGATTTGCCGACATTTTCCGTGAAGTAGGCTAGACCGACATTGGGGTCCTGACCCAGGTGGGAAACCTGTTGATCCTGATAGCGCCAGTAGAACGCCTCGGCGTTCAGCTGGAGCTTATTATCGAAGAACCTGTTCTTGGTTCCCAGCGTGAAGGCGTCGATCTTCTCAGGCCCGAAGGTTGGGCGGTTCAACGAGAAAGCAAAGCCACCTGAGCGGAACCCTGTTTCAAAGGTTGCGTAGACGAGCGACCTCGGACCAGCGTCCCATTCCGCGCCGAGGTGGTAGGTGAACTGGTTGTCGGTTCTCGCTTGATCGAGCGGGACATTGCCGTTCACATAAACTGTCCGGGCGGCAGCCGGCGTCGGCGAAATATAGACGCCGGGCGCGACACTAATGAGCCCCATCTGCCGTATGATGTCTTGCGAGCTCGCGCCATAGGCCAGCACCGGCGCGCCGATGCACGGGCGCCCGCCGGCATAGGTGCAGATGTCCTGCAGGACGTCCGCTACACCGTTGAAGGTCTTGTGATCGCTGGTGTACCGACCGCCCGCAACGAAGCGCAGCGTGTCGGTGATTTTGTATGTTGCACGGCCGAAGCCTGCCAAAGAGCGCGTCTTTTGTGTGTAATTCTGGAACGAGTCGAGGACCTCCTGCTGGACCTTGAAGTCTGAATCCACGCTCTCGTGATAGAAGTAGCCGCCGACCATCCACGTTAGGCGACCGGTCGTGTCGCTGCTGAAGCGCGCTTCGACGCTGGCTTGTTTGTCGGTCTCCTTGTTGCCCACTAGCACCGCGAGGGCGTCCGACAGGTTGTTCTGGTCGAACTGCCGGTAGGCCGGCTGGATCGTCAGGGTGCCAAGCGCCGTCGTCCAGTTGATCTCCGACATCACGCCCCAGGACGTGTTGTCGACGTAGGGGCGAGCCTGGAGTGGGAGCTGAAAGCTGCCGGAGAGGTCCGCGAATGTCTGTGACTTGAACAGTCCGCTACGCGGATCGAGTAGCCCCACTTCCGGGCCAAGGCCGGACGGCTGGAGAACATAGGTCCGCGTTGGTGAAGTATAGACCGTCCTCTCGGTGAAGTTGGCGCCCCCGCCGCGACCGCTCTGATGGTAGTAGTCGGCGCTCAGCCGGATGGTGAGATCCGGCGTGACATCGGCAAGAAATTGTCCACGGAAGGCGAAACCTTTGTCGTCGCTCGTGCCGTCGGACAAATAGCCTTTGCGCGAAATCCCGATGCCGGAAATGCGCAACGCGGAGTTTTCTGACGTCGCGATATTGACCGCGCCTTGCGCGGTGAACGCGTCATAGTTTCCGTAGCCCGCGTCGATATAGCCCGAGTTCTCAGCGAGCTTGGGCTTCGTGACAATGACGTTCACGGCGCCGCCCGTCGCGTTTCGGCCATACAGCGTGCCTTGCGGGCCTTTTAGGACTTCGACCCGCTCAAGGTCGTAAAAGACGCCGGATGTGGCGGCCGGGCGCCCCACATAGACGCCGTCATAGTTGAAAGCGATCGCCGGGTCGGAATAGGAATTGTTCGAGTAGGTGCCGACGCCGCGCAGAAAGAAGCTGCTGTTGGAGCCGCCATTGTTGGAGACCTGTAGCGCCGGCACGATGTTCTGGAGATCAGCCGCCTTGGTCACGCCCGCATTGGTGATCGCCGCGCTGGAGAGCACATTCACAGCAACAGCCGCGCGCTGAAGCGACTCCGAGCGCCGTTGCGCCGTGACGACGATCTCCTGAAGTCCAGTTGTCTCTGGCGCTTGGGCTGCAACTGCGCCTCCCGGGTTCGACGCTTGCGGCGCTGCGGATGCGGCAGGCGCCTGGAGGCCCGACGGCGTCGGGGACGCCCCTGTCGCGGTTTGCGACAGCGCCGGAGAGGACAACAACATCATAGCCAGACCGCTGGCGCCTAGAAGCAAGTAATGTCCACGGATCTTTGGCCGATCGACAGTATTAGCAATCATTATTGATCCTCCCTAAAGTCACCCTCTTGAGGCTACTTAGACCGGCCTCTTGGACGCCTCTTTGGGCGTCTTGCGATCCGTCGCTCTCAGGGATTGCCGGCGCGAAATGTGCATTTCGCCAAGCCAGCCCCTAAAGCTCTGGACACCTCAACATTGGTAATGTCGCAATTGAAGGACGGGCGGAAATGATGATTGCACATGGTAACAATCGATGATGTCGATAGATGATGGATCTTGGTTAGCGGTCCGGATCATGCCGCTCGCCACCGTTTCTAGGGGCCGTTCACACACCACCAGGGTGTGAGACCCACGACGCCGTATGCGGGCGGTTGAGGTTGTAGCGGAGAGTCCGGGGCTTGACGGACTTGGCGCGAACGCCGGATCGGCCAGGCGTGGACCGCGCCGAGCGTTCGGACTTGCTAATATGTCGGGCGGAGGGCTGAGTTCGCATGGGGCCTCCGCCGACCTTGGACCAGGTCGGGCGGGGATTTCTCGCCGGTTAGGCGCCGGGCGGGCCATATGGCTCGACGCCGTTCATGAACTCGATCGAACACTTGTCGCTGATCGTGCTGTGGGGGCGCTGTCCGTTATAGTCCCTACGCCAACCTAAGCGGGTATCATCCCGGTGTTTCGTCGACTGGCAAGCTGCCTGACGATGGATGCGAACGAGCGTACCTGAGGTGTTTGCTTTCCAACCTGGCTCCATAGGATGCCCGGCGTGCGTATGGGTGTTGGTGCTTCTAGCGGTATGGCGGTTAGACCTGCATTTTCCGGAACGACGTCACGGGCCACGATCGTTCCAATCTCGGTGCGGCTCGCCAGCCCCAGCATAGGCGCAACGGTATTCATCTCGGCCACGATTATAGGTTCCGCACCGCTTATCTTGAAGCATTCGTCGAGCATGGTCCGCGTTGAGAATTCACCAGGCAGCAATGCCAGCCTTTGATGATGAAGCTCCGCCATCCTGACGCGTTTGCGTTTAGCAAGTGCATGAGTGTCGCTTACGGCCAGCACCATCTCTTCGCTGTACAGGGCTTCAAAGATTAGATCGTCTGAAACGACGGGCTGATACGCAATGCCAAGATCTATCTCTCCATTGGCGATGCCAGTGTCGATCGCGTCTGCGGACAACTCACGCACGACCATTTTGACGGTGGGGTTGCGCAGCATGAACTCGGCCGCGCAGGCGGGTATGAAATTGAGATTGAAGGTGTGAGTGGTGCCGACCCGAACCGTACCCGACAGTTCGCCCTCCCTCTCCTTTAATGCGCCGACCCCCTGATCAAGCGCTTGGAGTGCTCTAACGGCGTAAGTGAGAAACTCTTCGCCTGCGGCGGTGAGCGACACCTTTTTACTGGAACGATCGAAAAGGGTCTTTCCGAGTTCCAGCTCCAGAGCGCTGATTTGGTGCGAAAGCGTCGATTGCGTGACGTGAACGCGCTCTGCGGCGCGGGTGAAGTTCAGCGACTCTGCAACGGCCACGAAATAGCGAATATGTCTGAGTTCCAAGCGCGTTCTCCGGCAATCATCGATGTCAGCGATCGTGACGATGCGCAATCATCATTTTCGCCGCAACCTAGCCGTCACTATGTGGAAGTGAAGCACGCCCGATCCCATGACCGGCCATGACGTGCGGGGTGAAAGGGAGCGAGCCAAGACGTTGGCGGAACCAAAAGAGTGGCTAGGCCGGTCGAGGATCCTCCGGCGCCCATGCCTGGCGAACCACCGGCAATCAAGGACATGTCGAAATGGTTAGAGTGTTAGAGGGGATTACTGTCCTCGAACAGGGGACGTTCATCACCGGTCCGGCGGCCGGTATGCTGTTAGCTGACCTCGGCGCTACCGTTATCAAGATCGAGCAGCCGAAAACGGGTGATCCCTTCAGGGCTTTTAGAGGTGGGCTGTATAGCCCTCACTTTCAAACCTATAACCGCAACAAGCGCAGTATTACGCTCAACACAAAGCTGCCCGAAGATCTTGCTGTCTTCGACGAGTTAGTGGCGTCGGCAGACGTCTATATTCAGAACTTTCGCCCCGGCGCAGCCGAACGGCTGGGCGTGGGTTGGAACCGGCTGCATGCCCTCAATCCGCGCCTCGTCTATGCCGCGATCAGCGGGTTCGGCCAAACCGGGCCAGCGGCTGGTCGACCGGCCTACGACACTGTCGCGCAGGCCGCGAGCGGCTATCTGAACCTGTTGGTGAACCCGGCCAATCCGCGGGTCGTGGGCCCGGCGCTGGCGGACTCGCTCACCGGATTCTACGCGGCCTACGGCATCATGGGCGCGCTGATCGAGCGGGGAGGGACGGGCGTCGGCCGACTCGTCGAAGTGTCGATGCTCGAGGCGATGAGTCATTTCAACCTCGACGCCTTCACCCACTACTTCTCGGAAGGCGAGGTGATGGGCCCATTCAGCCGTCCCCGCGTGTCGCAATCCTATGTGCTGGAGTGCAACGACGGGAAGTGGATCGCGCTGCACATGTCCTCGCCGGAAAAATTCTGGGAGGGACTAGCGGACGCGATCGAGGCTCCGGACCTCTTCAAAGACCCTCGCTTTTGCAATCGCGAGGGGCGCATCGCTCATCAGGACGAACTGATCGACATCCTTGGCGCGGCGTTCAAGACCCGCACACGAGCTGAATGGTGCTCTCGCCTCGAAGCGAGAGATGTTCCCTATGCGCCAATGTATGACACGAGCGAGGCGCTGGAAGACCCGCAGGCAAAGCATCTTCAGCTTACCATCGAAGCGCCACACCCGACGATGGGCCTGTGGAGAACAGTGCGCTCGCCGGTCAGCTTCGATGGCGAGCGCTCGCTGACGGTAACCCCGCCGCCGGTGCTTAATGAAGCCAATGACGACATCGTTGCGCCGGTGCGGCGCAAGTTATCTCAAAGGATCGACGTCTAACGCCAAATCTAGAGGCGCTCTCTTTATCCTGAAATCCATATATTCCAGGACTACCAATATGAAAATTGGCAAGGAAACGATACCGAAGACCGCAATAAGTACTTCGGACGAAGATAGCATCACCGTCCGTGGGTACAACTTGGCCGCGGAACTGATCGGGAAGATTTCCTTCTCGGATTACTTCTTTCTGCTGCTCACCGGGCGGCGGCCCGATGCAGCAGCGCTGACGGTGCTGGACGCCACGCTGGTCGCCATTGCCGAGCATGGTCTCGTTCCAAGCGTTCAGGCCAGTCGCATGACTCTATCGGCCGCGCCGGATGCCCTTCAAGGTGCGGTCGCGGCGGGGATATTGGGATGTGGCTCGGTGATCCTTGGGGCGTCGGAGACCGCGGGGCGTCTCTTCAAGGAAATTGATGAGCGTGCAACCGCCCCAGGCGGCGACATAGAGAGCGCCGCGCGCGACCTCATTCAAGGATTGCGGGATGCGCGCAAGGCGATCCCCGGCTACGGCCATCCCTTGCACAAGGAGCGAGATCCTCGCGTGGCCGCGCTGTTCTCGGTCGCCAGCGAGAGCGGCGCCAATATGCGCTTCGTCGAAATCGCGGAGGCGGTCGAGCGGATAATTCCGACGGTTGTCGGCAAGGAACTGCGATTGAACGTCTCGGCCGCGATACCGGCGGTGTTGTTAGGCGTCGACTTCCCGATTTCGGCGTTGAAGGGCGTCCCGATTTTGGCGCGCACGGGTGGCCTCATTGCTCATCTAGCTGAAGAACTTGAGCGCCCTATCGGCTTTGCACTTTCCTATCAGGCATCCCGCGAAGCGATTTACGACGGCGAGCCCTCGGCCCCGGCAGCCTCGGATTAGCCGAAGCGCGCTGAAAGCTCGCAAATAAGTACAGGTTCAGGAGAGAACGATGTCCAGGCACGGTGAGACTTACGACGTTATCGTGATCGGTAACGGCCCCGTCGGCCAGATGGCGTGCGCGCAATTAGGTCAGGCTGGCTACAAGGTCGCGGCCTTCGAAAAATTCCCTCAACTATATGGTCTGTCTCGCGCGGGCCATGTCGATGACGAGATTGTCCGCACGTTGCAGCGTATCGGCGCGGTGGACGACTTTCTTGAAGATGCCGTAGCCTGGAAGCATTACGACATGCGGAGCGCAGCCTTCGGCGGCGAATTGCTGCTCCATCTGGATTGGAGCACAATCGGGCCCCACGGATGGAGTTCGCACTGGCGCTTTTACCAGAATGAGCTCGAGAATGCGATCAGCCGGCAAGTGAACGCGACCGGCATGGTCACCACCAGGATGGGCTGCGAAGCGATCGCGATCAGTCAGGATGAAGAAGGCGTGGACGTTACGCTTCGCGATGGGGGCGGGGAGTTCACGGTCCGAGGACGGTATCTGATTGGAGCCGATGGCGCCAACAGCTTCGTGCGACAAACCTTGGGCATCGAAGAATGGGCCGGCCGTGAAGACGTCGATCAGTTGGTTATCGACACGCGGCAAAAACGCGAACTGAGCTTCGAGTTTGATAATGGCCAGTTTGCCGACCCAACGCGCCCAGGCTGCCTCTTTCAGCTCGGAAAGCGGCACCGGCGCTGGGAGTTCACATTGCTGCCTGGCGAGAAACCCGAGGACTTTGATGAGGCTCGGGTTTGGGAGCTTCTCAAGCCCTGGGTCACTCCGGACGATGTCGAGCTGTTGAGGCGGCCCGTCTACCGTTTCCGCGAGCGCATCGCGCATGAATGGCAGCGTGGCCGAATCTTCCTCGCCGGAGATGCGGCTCACCGGCTGTGGCCCTTTACCGGTGAGGGCATGTGCAACGGCATTCGCGACGTTTCGGCGCTGACCTGGCGGCTCGACCTCGTGATGAAGCAGATTGCGGCGCCTGTGCTGCTCGAGTCCTATATGGACGACCGCAAGCCGAACTTCACCGGCTGGATGGACCTGTCGCGCGAGATCGGCGCCGGCTGCGTCATCACCGACCCTGCGATTGCCGAGCATCGCGACGCGGCCTTGCGCGCCGCGCTGAAGGACCCGTCCGTCGCTCCTCCGCTCACTATCCCGCCGGGCCCCACCGCCTTCTCGCGCGCAGAGGACCCGACCGCTGGGGGCCCGGGGCGTCAGGGGCGCGTACGGTACAATGGCAAGGAGGGACTCTTCGACGATGTTGTCGGGCGTGGCTGGGTTCTCATCAGCCGCCAAGAACCTGAGCTAACACCGGCGCAGAAGGCGTTCCTGAACGAAGTCGGCGGATTTTCGGTTTGTGTCGGTGCGGAAGGCAGCGGCGCCGAGGTTGAGGACCTCGACGGCGTCTTCGTTAAATGGCTGGAGTCAACGGGTTGTACCTCGGCGCTTGTCCGTCCCGATTTGTTCGTCTGGGGCAGCGCCGTAAATCCCGCCGATGCTGGCGCACTCGTCGGAGAGTTCGAGCACGCTATTCGGTCGGGCCGTAGTGTCGGCCGCACCGCTGTTGCAGCGTGATCGTTCTGCGCCAGATCGGTGGATCGCAATGACCGAAACGCTACCCCCGCTCGATGATATCGGCCTAGCTCCACCCGAACCGCCACACGCCGCGACCGAAGTCTGGCAGAAGGAACTCGATAGCTATCGTCGAGCGATGCCGCTGTCGCGCCTGCTCGG
This sequence comes from Caulobacter sp. SSI4214, assembly GCF_012184455.1. Taxonomy (NCBI): domain Bacteria; kingdom Pseudomonadati; phylum Pseudomonadota; class Alphaproteobacteria; order Caulobacterales; family Caulobacteraceae; genus Caulobacter; species Caulobacter sp. SSI4214. The sequence goes on from NZ_SZWJ01000029.1 coordinate 50,682, forward strand.
CAACGGCATGGAGTATGCCGACGCGCTGCGCCTCCACGAACTTGCGCAATCTGGCGTATCTTGGATCGAGGCTGGTGTCTGGCTCGCAGAACGCAACCTTGCTCTGGCGCGCGAGGCGAAGGCAGCCGGCAGGCTCGACACGGCGCGCAGCTATTTCTTCTTTGGCAGCGCCTGCCTTCGCTTTGCACAGGTCGCTATTCCAACCGACACGCCGAACAAACGCGCGCTCTACCGTCGAATGGTCGAGGCCTTTGCGGAGGGCGCCGCGCTCAGCACGCCACCTATCAGCAAGATAGAGGTCGAGTGGGGGAGCGCCAAACTCAGCGGCTGGCTGATGGCGCCGGCAGGGAATGAGGCCGCTCCGGTCGTCATCCAGTTCGGCGGGTTCGATGGGTGGCGCGAAGAATATCACCTAGGAGCCGAATATCTGGTTAAGCGCGGCGTGGCTGTCTTTCTGGTCGATCTTCCAGGGCAGGGCGAAGCGCGCCTCTTCAACAACCTCTACATGGATGACCGCGCCTACGAGGCGGTGAGCGCCATCATCGACCGCCTCCATGGCATTCCAGCCCTACAGCCGACATACGGCGTTTGGGGCAACAGCATGGGCGGCTGCGTCGCCGCCATGGCGGCCATTCACGACGAGCGCATCGCCGCCGCGTGCGTGAACGGTGGCACAGTGTCTCCCATCGAGCTCGTGGAGCGCTTCCCGCGCTTTTCCGAGAAGATCGAAGCGCTGACCGGCGCCAGTGACCCAGCGGCCGCGGCCGCGATCGTGCGCCGGTTCGATCTCTCCAATCGACTCGATCGTCTCACCAGTCCGCTGCTGCAGCTGCACAGCGTTCCCGACCAGGTCTTCCTCCTTGAGAACGCCAGGAAGGTTCACGATCTGGCTGCCAGTACTGATAAGTCGCTGGTGGTCTGGGAGCGCGGCGACCATTGCATGTACAACCATTCACACGAGAAGCACTGCCTCGTCGCCGAC
>NZ_SZWJ01000030.1:0-50844 GCF_012184455.1 Caulobacter sp. SSI4214
TCCGACGTCGAAGCCGCCAAGTCGGGCGCGCCCGCCGCCAAGGCCGCTCCGGCGGCGACCACCGTCGCCCCGGCTGCCGCCGAGCCGCGCAAGGCCCTGTCGCTGGAGCAGATGGGCATTCCCGCCGGCTCCTACGACCTCGTCCCGCTGGACGGTATGCGCAAGACGATCGCGCGTCGCCTGACCGACAGCTTCCGCGACGTGCCGCATTTCCCGCTGACGATCGACATCGAGATCGACACGCTGCTGGCCGCTCGGACCAAGATCAACGGGCTGCTGGAAAAGCAGGGCGTCAAGGTCTCGGTCAACGACATCGTCATCAAGGCCGCCGCCGTGGCCTTGAAGCAGGTGCCGGAGGCCAACGCCAGCTACACGCCCGAAGGCATCGCCATGCATAAGCACGCCGATATCGCCGTGGCCGTGGCGATCGACGGCGGCCTGATCACCCCGATCATCCGCGCCGCCGAGACCAAGGGCCTGGCCCAGATCTCGACCGAGATGAAGGACCTGGCCACCCGCGCCAAGGCCAAGAAGCTGAAGCCCGAGGAATTCCAGGGCGGCACCTTCTCGGTCTCCAACCTGGGCATGTTCGGCATCAAGGCGTTCTCGTCGATCATCAACGAGCCTCAGGGCGCGATCATGAGCGTCGGGGCCGGCGAGCAGCGCCCGGTGGTCAAGAACGGCCAGTTGGCTGTCGCGACCGTGATGACCGTGACCTTGACCTGCGACCACCGCGTGGTCGACGGGGCTATCGGCGCCAAGTTCCTGGCGGCCTTCAAGCCGCTGATCGAAGAGCCGCTGACCCTGATCGTTTAACCGGGAAGCGGGGAGGGTCACCATGTCGGTCTACGACTATTCGGCCAAGACGCTGGACGGCCAGGACGTGAGCCTGGCCGACTATCGCGGGCAAGTGCTGCTGATCGTGAACACCGCCAGCAAGTGCGGGTTCACGCCGCAGTACGAGGGCCTGGAGGCGCTCTACAAGGCCTACAAGGATCGTGGCTTCACGGTCCTGGCCTTTCCCTGCAACCAGTTCGGCGCTCAGGAGCCGGGAAACGCCGAGGAGATCGCGAACTTCTGCTCGTTGACCTACGACGTGACCTTCCCGGTGATGAGCAAGATCGACGTCAACGGCGCCGACGCCCATCCGCTCTACCGCTTCCTCAAGAAGGAACAGAAGGGCCTCTTGGGCACCGAGGCGATCAAGTGGAATTTCACCAAGTTCCTGATCGGCAAGGATGGCCAGGTCGTCGAGCGGTTCGCGCCGACCGTGAAGCCCGAGGACCTGAAGGTCGCGGTCGAGGCGCTGCTTTAGATTTCTCCCAGACCGGTTCGCGAACCGGTCGACCGGTGCGGCTCCGCTCCCCCGGACCCGCGCCCAAGCTAGGGTAAGAACACCATGTCCACGGAATTCGATGTCGTCGTCATCGGCGCCGGTCCTGGCGGCTACGTGGCCGCGATCCGCGCCAGCCAGCTGGGCCTGAAGACGGCCATCGTCGAGCGTGAGAACCTGGGCGGCATCTGTTTGAACTGGGGCTGCATCCCGACCAAGGCCCTGCTGAAGTCCGGCGAGATCTACGAGCAGCTCTCGCACCTGTCCGGCTACGGCCTGTCGGTCGAAAAGGCCTCGTTCGACTTCACGAAGATCATCGAGCGCTCGCGCGGCGTCGCCAAGCAGATGTCGGGCGGCATCGCCTTCCTGATGAAGAAGCACAAGATCGAGGTCATCGAGGGCGAGGCCAAGCTCGAGAAGGGCAATCCGGCGCCGAAACTGGTCATCGCCCTCAAGGCCGGCGGCAGCCGCACGGTGCAGGCCAAGAACGTGATCCTGGCCAGCGGCGCCCGCGCGCGCGAGATCCCGGCCATCGGCGCGGTCTCCGACGGCGACAAGATCTGGACGTATCGCGACGCCCTGGCGCCGAAGACCATGCCCAAGTCGCTGGTCGTGATTGGCTCGGGCGCCATCGGCATCGAGTTCGCCAGCTTTTACCGCGCGCTGGGCGCCGAGGTGACCGTCGTCGAAGCCATCGACCGCATCATGCCGGTCGAGGACGAAGAGGTCTCCAAGGCCGCCCAGAAGGCGTTCGAGAAGCGCGGCATAAAGTTCCGCATCGGCGCCAAGGTCGGCAAGATCGAGAAGACCAAGGACGGTGTTGCCGTCACCGTCGAAGCTGGCGGCAAGATCGAGCAACTGACCGCCGAGAAGTGCATCGTCGCCGTCGGCATCGCGCCGAACAACGATGGCCTCGAAGCGTTGGGCGTGAACCTGGATCGCGGTCATGTCGTCACCGACAAGCACTGCCGCACCAACGTCCCCGGCCTCTACGCCATCGGCGACATCGCTGGCGGTCCGTGGCTCGCCCACAAGGCCAGCCACGAGGGGATCCACGCCGCCGAGGCCATCGCGGGCTACAATACCCCGAACGTTCACTCGCCGATCCCGGGCTGCACCTACGCCAATCCCCAGGTCGCCTCGGTGGGCTACACGGAAGCCAGCGCCAAGGCAGCCGGCATCGAGGTCAAGGCGGGCCGCTTCCCGTTCCGCGTCAATGGCAAGGCCGTGGCCGCGGGCGAGGTCGAGGGCTTCGTCAAGACGGTGTTCGACGCCAAGACCGGCGCCCTGATCGGCGCGCACATGATCGGCCACGAAGTGACCGAGATGATCCAGGGTTTCGTCACCGCGATCACGCTGGAAGCCACCGAGGAAGACCTGCACGGCATCGTCTACGCCCACCCGACCATGTCGGAGGCCATGCACGAAGCCGCTCTGGACGCCTACGGCCGCGTGCTGCACATCTAAGGCAGCTAGGGAGTCTGGATGGCGCGCAAGGCCGCCGCGACAACGGGTGAGAAGTCGAAGGCTCGGAAGGGATCGAAGACGACCCTTTCGGAGGCCAATCTGGCTGACCTGGGTCCCGAGCGCCTCGCCGCCATCCTGCTCGACCTTTCCAGCGACAGCCACGTCAAGCGCGTGCTGCGGCTGGAACTGTTCGCTGAGTCGAGCGCCGAGGGGCTGGCGCTTGAGATTTCAAAACGCCTCGCGACGATTGGCAAGTCTTCGTCGCGGATCCACTGGCGCAAGCGCGCCGCCTTCGCCAAGGACCTTGATCTGCACCGTCGGATGATCGAGCGGCTGGCGGAGGATGAGCCGACCGCCGCGCTCGATCTGATGCTGGATCTTCTGGATCTGGCGACGCCGACCTTGGACCGTCTCAGCCAGGCCGAAGGCCCCATCGGCGATGTTTTCCTCGCCGCCCGTGACAGCGTCGGCGCGATCGCCGCCAAGGCCATGCCGGATCCTATCGCGTTGGCGGACCGAACCGCGAGACTTCTTCGCCGCGACGACTACGCCCAGTTCGGTCCGCTGGTGAACGCCCTGACGCCGGCGCTGGGCGCCAGGGGGCAGGCGTATCTGCGCGAGACGCTGGAGAAGCTGCTCGCCGCGCGCTCGACCCGCTCAACGCACCTCTTCGACGCCCAGGGCGCGATCTTCAAGGACGCCCTGCGCCGTCTGGCCGACGCGAGCGGCGATGTCGACGCCTTCGAGGCCACCTTCTCGCCGGAGCTTCGCCGCACGCCGCTGGTCTCCGCCGAAATCGCCAGGCGCTTGCTGGCGGCGGACAGGGCGGAGGACGCCCTTGCCACCCTGCAAGCCGGCGCGCCCAGCGCGCAACGGGGACGCCACCAGAGCGCCGTCGAGGAGCGCGCGGCCTGGGAAGACGTCATGCTGGAGGCGCTCGACGCCACGGGGCACCACGAGGAAGCCCAAAAGCGCCGCTGGGCGGACTTCGAGGCGACGCTGTCGATCGCCCGCCTGCGCGCCTATCTGAAAGGCTTGCCGGACTTCGACGACGTCGAGGCCGAGGACCAAGCCAAGGCGGTGGCCAAGCGCTTCCCGCGTTTCGATGCGGCGCTAGCCTTCCTGGTCTCCTGGCCCGATCTCCCGGCCGCCGCGCGGCTGGTGCTTTCCCGCTCTGGCGAGATCAACGGTTCGGACGACACCCTGATCGCCGAGGCCGCCCGCCGGCTGGAAGGGGGCCACCCCCTGGCCGCCACCCTGTTGCTGCGGGCCTCGATCCAGTACGTGCTGACCTACGGCGTCGCGACACGCTACGCAGAGGCCGCGCGTCAATTGCTAGAAGCGGAGTCGCTCGCGGCGATGATCGGCGACCACGGCGAGTATCCCGATCACGCGGCCTTTGTCGCGGACCTGCGCGCGCTGCATGGCCGCAAGCGGGGGTTCGTCGCCGAGCTTGAAGCCCTGGGAGCGACCTTTTAGGGGCGTTTGCGCACCTGGGCGTCCAGGCTCCATTCCCCGGGGCCTTGGAACACCAGATAAAGGAAGACGAAGCAGAACAGGATCGCCGCTTCGCCGCCGTTCAGAGCCGGCCAGAAACCCTTGCTCCCGTGCGCCAGGAAATAGGCGACCGCCATCTGGCCCGACAGGACGAACGCCACCGGTCGGGTGAACAGGCCGACCGTGAGCAGGGCGCCGCCGATAATCTCAAGCCAGGCCGCCACTAGCAGCAACGGCGGCAGCGGGTCCGGGGCGCCGGGTTGCGCGGCGGGGAAATGCAACAGCTTCATCAGCCCATGCTCCATGAAGAGCAGGGCGGTGATGATCCGCAACACGCTGAGGACGCGGGGCGACCATACGATAAGACGTTCCATTCCTTCCTCCGTTGGCGACGTTCGTTGAACGCTTGGAGGGCGGATTCGTCACGCCGCTCTGGTGTCGGTCTCGGCCATGCGCTGGATGGCGACATAGTCGGTCTTGCCGCTGCCGAGCACCGGCACTTCCTGCACTTTCAGAATCTTGCGCGGCACCGCCAGTTCTGGAGCGCCGATCGTCTGGGCATGAGCGACCAGCGGGGCCACGTCGGCGTCGGGACGGTCGGTGACAAGGATCAGCTTCTCGCCCTTCTTCTTGTCGGGCATCGAAATGACGGCGTGTCGGCCATCGGGCCACACCGCCGACGCCAAGTCCTCCGCGGCGGTCAGAGAGACCATCTCGCCGCCGATCTTGGCGAACCGCTTCACGCGTCCCTTGATGGTGATCCACTGGTCGTCGGTCATCGTGATCACGTCGCCGGTGTCGTGCCAGCCGCCCTCCGGCGCGTCGACGCCGCCGTCCTCGCGCAGATAGCCGGACATGATGTTGGGGCCGCGAACGAAGAAGCGGCCGCCCTCGGCGATACCCTCGACGGGCTCGATCCGCACGTCCTGACCGGGAAGAAGACCGCCCACGGTGCCTGGACGGTTGTCGAGAGGCTTGTTGACCGCGATGACCGGCGAAGCCTCGGTGGCGCCGTAGCCCTCCAGCACCGGAACGCCATTGAAGCGCTCGCGGAGCAGGGCGTGGGTCTCGTCGCGCACCTTCTCGGCGCCGCAGACGATGAACTCCAGACCCGACAGCTCGTCGGTCTCGGCGGCGCGCGCGTACTGGTTCACGAACGTATCGGTGGCCAGCAGGATCGAGGCCTTGCTGTCCTTGATCAGCGGCGGAATCTGCTTGGTGTGAAGCGGCGAGGGATACTGGAACGCTTTCATGCCGGTCAGGATCGGTAGGATCACCCCGCCGGTGAGGCCAAAGCAGTGGAACACCGGCAACGGGTTGAACATCACCCAGTCGGGATTCAGCGCGATGTGCGCGGCCACCTGCATGGCGTTCTGGACCAGGTTCTCCTGACTCAGGACCACGCCGCGCGGCGCGCCGAAGCTGCCCGAGGTGAACAGCACGACACCGGGATCCGAAGGCTTGGCGTGAGCGCGAAACCGGCGCGGAAAGAAGCCGGCGGCCGCGGCGAACAGCTTGTCCTTCAAGCCGATCGTGGCGCGCACGTCTTCCAGATAAGTCACTTCCGCCGTCTCGCCCACGGCGTCGACGATGTCGTGCAGCTTGCCGAGTTCGATGAACTTGTGGGCCGTCAGCACGCGCTTGACGCGGGCGAGCCGACAGGCGGCCTTTATGTTCCGCAAGCCCGCAGTGAAGTTCAGCATGGTCGGCACGCGGCCGAAGGCGTGCAGGGCGAAGAAGGTCACCACCGAGCCCGCGCCCGAGGGCAGCAGAACGCCCACGTGCTCGCCCGGCTCGGTGATGGCCGCGATCTTGCGACCCAAAGCGAAGCTGGCGCGGATAAGGTCCGTATAGGTCAGGGGGGTGCGATCCTGGTCCTCCAGGATCGGCTTCTTGGCGCCATACTTGTCGCGAGCATCGATAAGGGCGTCGAACAGGGCCTTCTGGCCATTCCGCACGTCAAAAGCTACCGGCATCCCGGCGAAACCTCCCCGAAAAGCGACGGTTCGCTTTCGTTCGTTAAACGCCGAGACTGCCGGGGAAGGTCCGGTTTTGCAAGAAAGAGTCACAAAGTGTGAGGTTCAACCCTTGCGCCGGGACGTCTTGGCGTCGATGCGAGCGCGGGTGAAGCCGATGATCGCGGCCAGCCAGGGACCGCGAATGGCGTCCGATTCCATATGAAGATCGTGTCCCGCGCCGGTGAAGCGGGTCTCCTGACAAGCGGGCAGCGCGATGCAAAGACGGGTCTGGGGCGCCTCGGTGACAGCGCGGTCGCGGCCGGCGTCAAGCATCAACACCGGAACGCCGACCTTGCGCGCGTCGCGAGCGGCGGCTTCGGAGGCGTCGAAGAAGGCCGCGAACCAGCCGAGGCTGCGCCCGCCCATGCGCAGGTCGGGATTGGCCAGCATCCAGGCGTCTCGCACGCGGCCCCGTTCGGCGTCGTGGGTCAGTCCCAGCTGAAAGCCGTCCGGGCCGTCGCGTCGCCAACGGGGCTGATCGGGCGTTCTGATCCAGCCCAGCCGCAGGGCTCGCATGGCGGGCGTGAACCGGGCGAAGTCGGCGCGCGAGCGGGGCAAGGCGGTCAAGCCAAGGGCCGGCGAGGACAGGATCAGGCCGTCCATGGGAAGACCGGTCTCGGCCGCGCGCAAGGCGATCAGTCCGCCCTCCGAGTGGCCGAGAACGATCAAGGGGATATCGCCCTTGGGACGGATCACCCCCTGGACCATCGCGCGAACCGCGCCGATATCGGGGTCGAAACTGTCGGCGTGGCCCAGATCGCGCCAAGGCGTGGCGCGTTCGGAGCCGCCCTGGCCCTGACGCTCAAGCGCCCAGACCGTGAAGCCCTGGCCGACCAGGTCTTCGATCGTCTCGAACCACGTCTCGGCGCTTTCGCCATAGCCGGTCAGGATCAGGATCGTCGCCTTCGGGGCCACGGGCGGCGCGGCCACGCCATAGCGTTGCGTGAGGCCTTCGCCGACGCGCAGGAAACCCCAAGCCCAGCCCTGCGGCGGATAGAAACGAACCCCCAGCGCTGGCGGCGTTCGGGTGTCGGCGAAGGGCGCGCGCGAGGTTCCATCTCCGCAGGCGGAAACGGTCAGGGCGAGCGCGATGGCGAGAAGGCGGCGACGCATACCCGGCCACTCATTTCGCGCATCTCGACCTTAAGCAAGATCGAGCGCTTGATCCGGAGCGCAAGAAGACCGATTTAGGCGCCATGGCCACGGTGATCGACACCCTCAAGGCGCGCGGTCCGGAAGCCCGGACGGTGCGTCACCCGGAAAAGCAGAACCGCCCCGACACGCCGGTGCTCCGCAAGCCTGAATGGCTGCGCGTGCGAGCGCCCGGCTCGGGCCAGTACAACGAGACCAAGGGCATCGTGCGCGAGCACAAGCTGCACACGGTCTGCGAGGAGGCGGCCTGTCCGAACATCGGCGAGTGCTGGAGCCAGAAGCACGCAACCATGATGATCATGGGCGATATCTGTACGCGCGCCTGTGCCTTCTGCAACGTCACCACCGGCCTGCCCACCCAGCTGGATCCCGATGAGCCGCGCCGCGTGGCCGAGGCCGTCGCCAAGATGGGCCTCAAGCACGTGGTCATCACCTCGGTGGACCGCGACGATCTGCTGGACGGCGGCGCCCGGCACTTCGCCGAGGTCGTCACCGCGATCCGGTCGGCCGCGCCCGGCACGACCATCGAGATCCTGACGCCCGACTTCCTGCGCAAGGACGGCGCTGAGACCGTGGTGATCGACTCCAAGCCGGACGTCTTCAACCACAATCTCGAGACCGTGCCGCGCCTCTATCTCAAGATCCGTCCCGGCGCCCGCTACTACAACTCCCTGCGCCTACTCGACCGTGTGAAGCAACGCGACCCCTCCCAGTTCACCAAGTCCGGCCTGATGGTCGGCCTTGGCGAGACCAAGGAAGAGGTCATGCAGGTGATGGATGACATGCGCTCGGCCGGCGTCGATTTCATCACCATCGGCCAATATCTGCAGCCGACTCGCAAGCACGCGGCCGTCGAGCGCTTCGTGACGCCGGAAGAGTTCCAGGCCTACGAAGCGATCGCTCGCGCCAAGGGCTTCCTGATGGTTTCGGCCAGCCCGCTGACCCGCTCGTCGCACCACGCCGGCGACGACTTCGCCAAGCTGCGGGCCGCCCGCCAGGCGCTTGACAGCCGCGAGGCCTAAAGGCTTGCACCGCCACGCCGTGACGCGCGCGCTGCCTTACGCGCCCGAGCAACTGTTCGACCTAGTCGGCGATGTCGAGGCCTATCCAAGGTTCGTGCCCTGGATCACCGGGATGCGCACCTGGAACGCCCGTGTCGATGGCGCGGTCAGCACGGTCGACGCCGAGGCCCAGGTCGGGTTTTCGTTCCTACGCGAGAAATTCGCCACGCGAGTCCGACGTGACCGCGACGCGCTGAGCATCGACGTCAGCCTGCTCTACGGTCCCTTCAAGGCGTTGGCGAACGGATGGCGGTTCGTTCCCGAGGGGGAGACGACGCGCGTCGAGTTCGTCATCGACTTCGCGTTCAAATCGCCGCTGCTGGACGCGATGCTCGCCGCCAATATCGACAAGGCGGCCAATAAGCTGATCGCCTGCTTCGAGGATCGGGCGAGGCAGATCTACGGCGCGAAAGCCTAATCCTTCTTCGCTACGGTTTCCTCGATCCGTTCCTGAAAGTCGCCGAGGTTGCCGAACAGGTTCTCGATCGCGAAGACCAGGCCAAACACGCGCGCGGCCTCGTCGAACCCCAGTTCTCGAGTCACACCCTTTTGGCGCAGACCTTCGACGCAAGTCTGAAAGGTCTGATGCGCCTGGGCGAAGGCGACACGGTCCGGACGCGCGCCGCTGGCCAGCAGGGCGGCGGTGGCGCGCAGGAAGCGGGCGCTCGCCTCAAGCATGTCGGCGGCGGCCGGCGCGAGATCCGGCGCGGGCAAGGGCTGGCGCAGGGTTCTGCCGATCATCACCGTGTCGTTGCGCAAGCGCCAGAGCGTGCGGGGCAGGGCGTCCGACACGGATCGATCGCTAAGCCTTGTCGCGCTTTCGCGATCGGCTTCGGTCATGGCCGTCTGCAGCTTGCCGAGGGCGGCGCGCAGATCGTCCTGCGCCTTCAACGGATCGGTGGGCTCGGGCTTTCCGCGCAGCGTCATGACGTAACCCTCCAGCAGGCGAGCCTGCAGGTCGGTGATCGTCTGGACGCCGGTGATCACCGAAGCGCCGGCTCGGGCGGGAAAGATCAGTAGGGTGGCGGCGACGCCGACGATGCTGCCCACGGTGATCTCCGCGATGCGGAACCCCGCCGCGACAAGGGGCGACAGATGCGTCGTCGTGTTGCCGATCAGCATGATCACCGCGGTTACGGGCGCCACCTTCAATGAAGGCCGCATCGAGACCACAAGCGAAAGCAGCGCCACGGTGGCGCAGAGGATCAGGCCGCCGAACTCGGGCCAACGGACGTGAAGATAGGCGGCGACCGCGCCGGCCAGAGCCCCGACAACCGTGCCCATGAAGCGTTCAATCGAGGCGGTGATGGTCGCGCCGAGACTGGACTGGACCACGATGACGGCGGTGAACACCGCCCAGTAGCCTTGGGGCAGGCGCAGCAGGGTGGCCAAGGCGAAGGCCGCGCCAACGGCGGCCGAGACGCGAATGGCATGGCGAATCTCTGTCTTGCGCGCGGCCGCGGCCTTCAACGCCCTCTGCGAGAGGTTGACGCCCGTGAAGCGTCGCCAGTCGCTGGGCTCGGTCTCAGGCATCAGGCGATGGCCTCGCGGAGCATTTCCAAGGCCGTGCGCACCGCCGCCAACTGTACCGCTTCGCGAGTCTCGCCGTCGAACCGTTCGTGGCGGTGGACGACCGAGCGGTTCGCGCGCGCCACGGCGAAGTGGACGGTGCCAACGGGCTTCATCGGCGTGCCCCCGCCCGGGCCGGCGATCCCGGTGATGGCCACGGCGACATGTCCATGACTCTCGCGCAGGGCGCCTTCCGCCATCATCCGCGCCACCGGTTCGGACACCGCGCCGTGATCGGCGATCAGGTCGCCCGGCACGCCCAGCATCTCGGACTTGGCCCGGTTGGTGTAGGTGACGAAGCCACGCTCGAAGATGTCGGACGCGCCAGAGATCGAGCAGATCGCCCCGGCGACCAAGCCGCCGGTGCAGCTCTCGGCGGCCACCACGCGTAATGACTTGCCGCGCGCCTCGTCGATCAACAGTCGGGCCAGGGTCTGGATTTCCAGGGGAAACATGCGGGCCTCCGAATTCTTGGCGCTAGCTTCTTAGACGGTTCAGGCCGGCGTCTCGACGGCCACGACCGCCGAGGCGGCGAGGCCTTCGCCCCGGCCGGTGAAGCCCATCTTCTCGGTCGTGGTCGCCTTGACGCTGACGCGGTCGATCGGCAGCGCCAGGAGCTCGGCCAGTCGCTCGCGCATCGCCTGACGGTGCGGTTTGATCTTGGGGCGCTCGCAGATCAGCGTCACGTCAACATTGACGATCGCTCCACCCTTGGCCGCGACCAGCTCAGCGGCGTGTTTCAGGAATTGGTCCGAGGCCGCGCCCTTCCACTTCGGATCGGTGGGCGGGAAGTGGTCGCCGATATCGCCTTCGCCGATCGCGCCCAGAAGGGCGTCGGTCAGGGCGTGTAGTCCCGCGTCGGCGTCCGAGTGGCCGATCAGGGTCTCGTCGTGCTTGATGGCCACCCCGCACAGCCAGACCTCTTCGCCCGGCCCCCAGCGGTGAGCGTCGAATCCTTGGCCGACGCGGGTGACGCGCGTGGCGCCGGCGAGCCGTTCGGCCATGGCGAAATCCTCGGGATAGGTCAGTTTCATCAGAAGCGGATCGCCCGGCGCCAAGGCGACGCGACCGCCGGCCGCCTCCACCACCTGGGCGTCATCGGTGGGCTCCCCGTCGGACCAGGCCGCATAGGCGGCGATCAGCGTGTTGCGGCGAGCAGCCTGGGGTGTCTGGGCGCGCCAGAGATGGTCGCGCGAGGTCGTCGTGGGATTTTGACCGGGCTCGGCGCGCTTCAGCGTGTCGGCGACCGGAAGAGCGGGCAGAACCGCGTCGGCGGTCTCCAGCCTGTTCAGCACGCCCTCGATCGTGGCGAGGGTCAGGAACGGCCGGGCGGCGTCATGAATCAGCACCGGCTCATCCTCGGAGCGATGGGCGAGGGCGGCGAGACCCGACCGCACCGAAAGCGCCCGAGTCGCGCCGCCGCGCGCGGGCTTCCATCCAGACAGGCCGCTCAGCACGTTTTCTAGAGCCTTTTCGCCGTCCTCGGTCGTGACGATCACGATCTCGGCGGCGCCGGCCGCCAGGAAGGCCTCGACGGACCAGCGCAGCACCGGCTTGCCCGCGACCACGCGCCATTGCTTGGCCATGCCTGGACCGGCGCGAGTTCCCGAGCCGGCGGCGACGATCACGGCGGAAAAGGTCATGGCGGCTGTTTAGTCCGGTCATCGCGCTTGTCCATAGCCCGACCTGGGGGAGCCATGATCCTCCGGGACAGCGCGACATCACCCCATTGTCATAAACGGGTATGTCCTTGCCGATGCGGGCTTTACTGCGCCGCACAATATGCCTAAAAAGAAAGCTTCGGGGATGATTGAAAAATGAGCAACAAGCTCGAGATTGGTGGTGTGGAGGTTCCTGGTCGGGTGTGGATCGCGCCCATGACCGGCGTCTCCGACCTGCCTTTCAGAGAAACGGCCACGGCGCTTGGCGCGCCCTATGTGGCCACGGAAATGGTCGCCAGCGCGGAGTTCGCGAAGGGGCGTCCCGATGTCGTGCGCCGCGCGGCGGTCGGTGACGGGATGCCGCTGACGGTGATCCAACTGGTCGGCCGGGACATCGCCTTCATGGCGCAGGGCGCGCGCATGGCCCAGGACGCCGGCGCCGACATCGTCGATCTGAATTTCGGCTGCCCCGCCAAGGAAGTCGCCGCCGGCGCGGCCTGCGGCTCGGCCCTGATGCGCGAACCCTATCTGGCCGAGGCGCTGGTCGCCGCCGCCGTCGATGCGGTCGACATCCCGGTGACCGTGAAGATGCGTCTGGGCTGGGACGAGGCCAGCCTCAACGCGCCCGAGATCGCCGCCCGGGCCGAGGCCGTTGGTGCCAAGGCGATTACGGTTCATGGTCGCACGCGCAACCAGTTCTACAAGGGCGTGGCCGACTGGAGCGCCGTGGCGTCCGTCAAGAAGGCCGTGACGGTGCCTGTCCTGGTCAACGGCGATATCGTGGATGGGGACAGCGCCCGCCAAGCCCTCGACCAGTCCGGCGCCGATGGCGTGATGATCGGCCGAGGCGTCTATGGTCGGCCATGGATCGCGGGCGCCATCGAGGCCGCGCTCGAGGGGAGGGGCTTCGCCGAGCCCGGCGCCGAGGAGCGCTTGGCCATCGCGCTTACCCATTTCCGCCGCAGCCTGTCGTTCTACGGCGAGCGGCTGGGCCTGAAGATGTTCCGCAAGCACCTGGCCTCGTACATCGAGGCCGCGCCCTGGCCGGAGACGGCGGAAGCGCGGCGGGCCGCTCGCGCGAGCCTGTGCCGACTTGAAGATCCCGCCGCCGTCGAGATCGCCCTGCGCGACCTGTGGCTGGCGGGCGGGAGGTTAGCCGCATGACCGACAGAGCCCGCGTTCTGGGCGGAGTCGCCCCGGAAACCCTGAAGGCGGCCGCCTTCGATCTCAGTCCCGAGCCGGCCCTGGTCGTGGACCGGGATGGCGGGCTGGTGGCGGTCAACGAGGCCGCGGAGGCGTTGTTCGGGCACGGCTTGTCGCTTCTGGCGCGCGGCCGTTTCCGCGCCGCCTTGCCGCCGGGTTCCGTGCTTGTCTCTTTGCTGGATCGCGCGATCTCGGAGGGCGCTCTGGTCCGTGAGCACGGGGTCGAGGTCAATCTGTTCGGCCAGCCGCCGTTCGAGGCCGACGGCGCCGCCGCGCCCCTGGGCGACGGCTCGGTGCTGCTGACCCTGCACGTCAAGGGCGTGCTGGGCGTCGATCGCGGCGCGGACGCCGCCGGCCTTCGCTCGGTCGTGGGCCTTGGCAAGATGCTGGCTCACGAGATCAAGAACCCGCTGGCGGGCATTCGCGGCGCGGCTCAGCTGCTGAAGACCGGCGCCAGCGCGGTCGACCAGCCCTTGGCCCAGCTGATCGTCGACGAGACCGACCGCATTCGCCGGCTGGTCGACCGCATGGAGGCTTTTTCCGACGAGGTCCCGACGCCACGCGAGCCTGTCAATATCCACCAGGTTCTGGACCGTGTCCGGGCCCTGGTCGCCAATGGCGTGGCCGACGGTCTGGCCTTGAAGGAAAGCTACGATCCCTCTCTGCCGCCGGTCTGGGGCGACGAAGACCACCTGATCCAGATCTTCCTGAACCTGACCAAGAACGCCGCCGAGGCCGCGCACATGCGCGGCGACGATCGCGGCCAGATCTCGATCCACACCGCTTGGCGCCCGGGCGTGCGGGTGCGCGGAGCCGACGGCAAGGCCGCCAGCGGCGCCCCGATCGAGGTCAAGGTGATCGACAATGGACCCGGGGTGCCGCCGACCTTGCGCGACCACCTGTTCCAACCCTTCGTGACCACCAAGGCCAATGGCACCGGCCTTGGCCTGGCCCTGGTCACCAAGCTCGTCACCGCCCACGGCGGTCTGATCGACTTCGAGTCCGAGCCCGGCCGCACGGTTTTCCGCGTGCGCCTGCCGGTCGCCCCTGAAACCGCCGGAGACGCCTGAGCATGAACGCCGCGAGCAAGAAGATCCTGATCGCCGACGACGATAGCTCGGTCCGCCTGGTGCTCAGCCAGGCCTTCACCCGCCTCGGCTACCAGGTTCGCGCCACCGGCAACGCCACGACCCTGCTCAAGTGGGTCACCGATGGGGAGGGCGATCTCGTCGTCACCGACGTGATGATGCCCGACGAGAACGTATTCGACGTGCTGCCGCGTATCCGCAAGGAGCGGCCCAAACTGCCGATCATCGTGATGAGCGCCCAGAACACCCTGCTGACGGCTGTCAACGCCGCCGACGCGGGCGCGTTCGAATATGTCTCCAAGCCCTTCGATCTCGATGACGTCACCGCAGCCGCGCGCCGCGCCCTGTCGCGCCCGGCCGACGCCGAGGCCTCCAAGGCCCAGGCCCGCGCGATGCGCGACGAGCGCTTGCCGCTGATCGGGCGCTCCGCCCCGATGCAGGAGGTTTACCGCACGATCGCCCGTTTGGTCGGCGCGGATCTGACCGTGCTGATCCTCGGCGAAAGCGGTACCGGCAAGGAACTGGTCGCCCGCGCCCTGCACGAGCTGGGGCGCCGCCGGGACGGCAAGTTCGTGGTCATCAACCTGGCCGCCGTGCCCCGCGAGCGGGTCGAGGCGGAACTCTTCGGCCGCGGCGAGGGCGACAATGGCCGTCTGGTCGAGGCGGACGGCGGCACCCTGTTCCTGGACGAGATCGGCGATATGCCGCTGGACGCCCAGACCCGTCTGCTGCGCGTGATCGACGGCACCGAGCCGGTGATCAATCCCAAGACTGGCCGGCGGCCGAACGTGCGGATCATCGCCGCCACCAATCGCGACCTACGCGGCCTGATCCAGCAAGGTCTGTTCCGCGAGGACTTGTTCTTCCGCCTGAACGTCGCGCCGGTGCGCCTGCCGCCTTTGCGCGACCGCGCCGAGGATATTCCGGACCTGGCCCGCACCTTCCTGCTGCGCGCCGCCCGGGAGGGGCTTCCGGCCAAGACGATCGATCAGAGCGCTCTGGACCGGCTCAAGAGCCACCCCTGGCCCGGCAATGTCCGCGAGCTGGAAAACCTGATGCGCCGGATGTGCGCCCTCTACGCCGAAGAGCTGATCACCGCCCGCATCGTCGATCGAGAGCTGCAGGACCACGCTCCGGCCGTGCGGTCGGAGGAGGGGCCTGTCACGCTGTCGACGCTGGTGGAGCGCCACCTGGCCTCGCACTTCGCCGACCAGCCCGACGGCGTGCCCCCGCCCGGTCTCTATGACAGGATCCTGGAAGAGGTCGAGCGTCCGCTGATCCAGCTGACCCTCTCGGCGACGCGCGGCAATCAGGTTCGCGCGGCGGAAATTCTCGGTCTGAATCGCAACACCCTGCGCAAGAAGATCCAGGACCTGGGCGTGGAGATGACCCGCGGTCGCCGCTAACGTCGTCCGCTGAAGCTTTCGCGGCACATAGCTGTTGAATTTAGGACACACGCTCCTAAACTCCGCGACGATGTCTTCAGTGGCTTACGCGACGGGATCGGAGAACCCGCCGACCCGGTTCAGCCGGGCCTGGTGGCGGGAGCTTCTGCGGTCGCGCTATCTGGTCGGCGGCGGCTACGCCCTGGCGGTGATTCTCACCGTCGCCGGCGTCGCCCTGGCGTCCTCGCCGCCCCGGACCGACTCGATCAGCACGGCCAGCACGGTCATCCTGGTGGTGCTGGGCTTCAATCTGGTCCTGATCCTGGGCGTGGCCACGGTCGTGGGCCTGCGCCTCTACGATCTGATCGACGCCCGGGCCAGCGACGCCGGCGCGCGCCTTCACCTGCGTTTCGTGGGCCTGTTCTCGCTGGCGGCCGTGGCGCCGGCCGTGATCGTGGCGCTGTTCTTCGGCGTGCTGGTCAACCGAGGCGTGGACGGCTGGTTCAGCCAGCGCGTCCAGACCGTGGTCGGCAATTCGGCCAAGGTGGCCAACTCCTATGTCGAGCAGCAGAAGAACTACATCTCCGAGCACATCGGTCCGATGGCCACCGGCCTCAACCAGGCCGCGCCGGCGCTGTCACAATCGCCGGTGGCCTTCGGCCACTTCCTGGCGGGTCTAACCGAGGACAACGGCTTTTCGGCCGCCTATGTGCTGGACCGCGACGGCCGCATCCTGGCGCGCGCCGAGGCGCCGGACGCGCCGCCGTTCCTGGCACCGCCGCCCTCGAGTTACGAAGGCACCGACGGCGGCGAGGTTAGCGCACAGCGCTTCATCTCGACCGACCTCTTCCGGGCGCTCTACAAGCTGAAAGCCTTTCCGGACGGCTACCTCTATGTGGTCCGCCCGATCGAAAAGGGCATCCTGACCCACCTGATCGAAACCCAGGACGCCCTGGTTGCCTACCGGGACGCCGAGCGCAGCCGGGGCCGAATTCAGGCGATCTTCGGCCTCAGCTATCTGGAAACGGCGTTGCTGGTTCTGGTGGCGGCGATCTGGGTCGGCATCGCGGCCGCCAACTCGATCGCCGGCCCGGTAGCCGATCTAGTCGAGGCGGCCGGACGTGTTTCCGGCGGCGACCTCAACGCGCGGGTCGGCGCGGACGCGGGCCCCGAGGAAATCCGCGCGCTGTCGAACGCCTTCAACATGATGACTAGCGAGCTTCAGCTCCAGCAGGCGGCGCTGCGAACCGCCAGCCTGGACGCCGAGAGCCGCCGGCAGTTCATCGAGACCGTCCTTTCAGGCGTCAGCGCTGGCGTGGTCAGCCTGGACGAGCGCGGCAAGGTTTCCGCCGTCAATCGCCGCGCGGTCGCCTTGCTGGGCCTGCCGGAAAACGCCCTCGGCGTCGATCTCATCGAACTGGCGCCCGAGTTCGAAGCGGTGATGACCGCTTTGGCGGAGAGCCGTCCCGAAACCGATGTCGAGATCGACCTGAATCGCGACGGCGAGACGCGCCGTCTTCGGGTGCGCGCGGCGGGCCACGTGGCGCAGGGCCTGGTCCTGACGTTCGACGACATCACCCGTCTGGTCGCCGCCCAGCGCAACGCCGCGTGGAAGGACGTCGCGCGCCGTATCGCGCACGAGATCAAGAATCCGCTGACTCCCATTCAGCTTTCGGCCGAACGGCTACGCCGCAAGTACCGCAAGGAAATCGCCAGCGACCTGGAGACCTTCGATCGTTGCACCGACACCATCATCCGGCAGGTGGGCGATATCGGTCGAATGGTCGACGAGTTCTCATCCTTCGCCAGGATGCCGGCCCCGCGCTTTGAAGCGGCCAATCTGACCGAGATGTTGCGCCAGGCGGTCTTCGCCCAGCGTTTCCAGGACGTCGAGATCGAGGTGAAGCTCGATGAGCCCGGCGGCGAAGATATCTGGATCACTAGCGACGCGCGGATGATCGGCCAGGTGCTGACCAATGTTCTGAAGAACGCCGGCGAGGCGGTGGGCGCGCGTCGCCTCGCCGAGCCGGACTTGCGCGGCCGGATCACCGCGACTCTGACCTCCGACGCGGAGGATTTGTGCGTAATCATCGAGGACAACGGTGTGGGTCTCCCCGCCAAGGACCGCGATCGTCTGACCGAACCCTATGTGACCACCCGCGAAAAGGGCACGGGCCTGGGCCTGGCCATCGTCAAGCGGATCATGGAGGACCACGGCGGCGGCCTGGTCCTCACCGACGCGCGCGAACCGCCCGGCGCGCGCGTGATCCTGAAATTTCCGGCGACCGCGCGGCTGACCGCCGCGACGCCCAGTCATGTCACGGACCAGAGTGGCGTTGAGGAGATGATATGAGCGCCGACGTTCTTGTGGTGGATGACGAGGCCGACATCCGCGAACTTGTGGCCGGCATCCTGGAGGATGAAGGTTACGCGGTGCGCACGGCCGCCGATTCCGACCAGGCCCTGGCCGCCATTCGGGCCCGCAAGCCCGCCCTCTTGGTTCTGGACATCTGGATGCAGGGCGGCGGCATGGACGGCCTCGAACTGCTGGACATGGTCAAGTCGCTGGACGCCGACCTGCCGGTGATCATGATCTCGGGCCACGGCAATATCGAAACCGCCGTCAGCGCCATCAAGCGCGGCGCTTACGAGTTCCTAGAAAAGCCCTTCAAGTCGGACCGCCTGCTGCTGGTCGTCGAACGCGCGCTGGAGGCGGCGGGCCTGCGTCGCGAGAACCGCCGACTGCGGGCTCAGACCCTGGCTCCGGACGGCCTGATCGGCAAGTCCGCCCCCGCCCAGGCGCTGCGTCAACTGATCCTCAAGGTCGCGCCGGCTAACAGCCGCGTGCTCGTCTCGGGGCCGCCGGGATCGGGCAAGGAGCTGGTCGCGCGCTTGATCCATGGGGCCAGCACCCGCGCCCGCCAGGAGTTCGTCGCGGTCAGCGCCGCCGGCATGGCGCCGGAGCGCCTGGATGTCGAACTGTTCGGCGAGGAAGGCGAGGGCGGACGGCCGCGCAAGATCGGCGTGTTCGAGCGGGCGCACGGCGGCACGCTGTATCTCGACGAAGTGGCCGACATGCCGCGCGAGACGCAAGGCCGCATCCTGCGGGTTCTCGTCGAGCAACGCTTCCGCCGCGTCGGCGGCGACAGCGACGTCCAGGTCGACGTGCGGGTCATCTCGTCCAGCTCCCGCGACCTGCGCGACGAGATCGCGGCGGGCCGCTTCCGCGAGGACCTGTTCCATCGCCTGAACGTGGTGCCCGTGCGCGTCCCGGGCCTGGCGGAGCGGCGCGAGGACATTCCGGAGCTGATCAACTACTTCGTCGAGCGGATCAGCGAAGCGACCGGCTTGCCGCGCCGCCGCCTGGGCGAGGACGCGTTGGCGACGCTGCAGGTGCAGACCTGGCCCGGCAATGTCCGCCAGCTGCGCAACAACGTCGAGCGGATGCTGATCCTGGCCTCGGGCGAGCCGGGTGAGGTGATCACCGCCGAGATGCTGTCCGGGGCCGACCAGCCCAGCGCGGGCAACGCCGGCGCGATCGGAGCCGAACGGATCATCGCCCTGCCGCTGCGCGAGGCGCGCGAGCTGTTCGAGCGCGAGTATCTGAACGCGCAGATCCTGCGGTTCGGCGGCAATATCTCGCGCACCGCCAACTTCATCGGCATGGAGCGCTCGGCGCTGCATAGAAAGCTGAAATCCCTGGGCGTCGCCGGCGCCCGAGCGGAAGAGGAAGAGTAGATGTCGCGTTTTGCCTATGTGAACGGCCGGTTCTTGCGTCACCGCGAGGCCGCCGTCCATATCGAGGATCGCGGGTATCAGCTGGCCGACGGCGTCTACGAGGTCTGGGCCGTGATGAACGGCAAGCTGGCCGACGCCGAGGGGCACTTCAAGCGGCTGTGGCGCAGCCTGGACGAACTGCGCATCGCCCATCCGATGACCGAGGCCTCGCTACTGCTCGTGCTGCGCGAAGCCGTCCGGCGCAACAAGGTCCGCAACGGCCTATGCTACCTGCAGGTCACCCGCGGCGTGGCCAGGCGCGACCACGCTTTCCCGAACCCGCCCGTCCCGCCCGCCGTGGTGATCACCGCCAAGTCCGTCGATCGCGCCGCCGCCGACGCCAAGGCCTTGGTCGGCGCCTCGGTGATCTCGGTTCCGGAGACCCGTTGGGCGCGTTGCGACATCAAGTCGATCGGCCTTCTGCCCAACGCGCTCGCCAAGCAGGCCGCGCGCGAACGCGGCGCCGTCGAGGCGTGGTTCGTCGACGACATGGGCCTGGTGACGGAGGGCGCGTCCTCGAACGCCTGGATCGTCGACGCCGACGGCGTGCTGCGCACCCGCGACACCAACGCCAACATCCTGAGGGGCGTGACGCGCTCGACCCTGCTGGAGGTGATCCGCGAAAGCGGCGTGCCGTTCAGCGAAAAGCCCTTCACGATCGCCGAGGCGCAGCAGGCCAAGGAGGCCTTCATCTCGGGCGCCGGGTCCCTGATCACTCCGATCGTGCAGGTCGATGGCGTTAAGTTGGGCGACGGGAAGCCGGGCGAGGTGGCGAGCCGGCTTCGGCGTCTCTATATTGAGCGCGCGCGAGAAAAAGCCGTCTGAGGTCGGAGCGAATTCCAGTCAGGCGCGCTTCGGACCGGGCGACCATGTGGAATTTTTCGCCGAGGCCGTGTCGCTTTCGGCGGAAAATCCTCTAGCATGGCCGTGTTTGTGTGGGGGGCGTGTTGCCCTCCGTGAACAACGAGAGGGGAACCCCCGATGTCGACCGAAAAGAAACAAAACCTTCAGGACACCTTCCTGAACAGCGTGCGCAAGTCGAAGACGCCGCTCACCATCTTCCTCGTCAACGGCGTCAAGCTGCAAGGCGTGGTCAGCTGGTTCGACAATTTCTGCGTCCTTCTGCGTCGCGACGGCCAGTCGCAACTGGTCTACAAGCACGCCATTTCCACCATCATGCCGGCCCAGCCCGTCCAGCTGTACGAGCCCAGCGCCGACTCCGACGACTGATCTAGAGACGCTTGTCCAAATCCCCATCCCGGTCGATCGACCACGCCGCGCCGATCCTGAAGGCGCTTGTCATCCATCCGGCGCGGCAACTGAGAGGCCAGGCGGCCCTAGAAGCTCGGGATCCCAACGCCCGGCTCGAGGAAGCCGTCGGCCTTGCGATCGCGCTTGATCTCGAGGTCGTCGAGACCATGGTCGCGCCGCTGCGCGTCGTCACCCCGGCGACACTGTTCGGCAAGGGCAAGGTCGAAGAGTTCGCGGCGATCTGCGAGGTCGAGCATATCGACGTCGCCGTCTTCGACGATCAGTTGACGCCGATCCAGCAGCGCAATCTCGAAAAGGCGCTGGAGGTCAAGGTCGTGGACCGCACCGGGCTGATCCTCGAGATCTTCGCCCGTCGCGCGCGCACGCGGGAAGGCCGTCTGCAGGTCGAGCTGGCCCGGCTCGAATACGAGCGCTCGCGCCTGGTCCGCACCTGGACCCACCTGGAGCGGCAGCGCGGCGGCACGGGCTCGACCGGCGGTCCCGGCGAAACTCAGATCGAAATCGACCGCCGCCTGATCGCGGGGACGATCATCAAGCTCAAGAAAGAGCTCGAAGAGGTGCGCCGCACGCGGACCCTGCACCGCAGCGCCCGCAAGAAGGTTCCGTATCCGACGGTCGCCTTGGTCGGCTACACCAACGCCGGTAAGTCGACGCTGTTCAACCGCCTGACCGAGGCCGATGTTCTGGCTAAGGACATGCTGTTCGCGACCCTGGACCCGACCTTGCGCACGGTGAAGCTGCCCGACGGACGGCCGGCGATCATGTCGGACACCGTAGGCTTCATCTCCGACCTGCCGCACGAGCTGGTCGAGGCGTTCCGCGCCACCCTGGAGGAGGTGCAGGAGGCCGACGTCGTGCTGCACGTCCGCGACGTGGCCAATCCCGACAGCGAGGCCCAGGCCCGCGACGTCGAGACAGTGCTGTCAGAGCTGGGCGTCACCCTCGACGAGGGCAAGACCGTCATCGAGGTCTGGAACAAGGTCGACCTGCTGTCCGAGGACGACCGCGAGATCATCGAGGGCCAGGCGCGGCGCAACGGCGCGTCCGCGGTCTCGGCCGTGACGGGCGAGGGCTGCGAGGCGCTTTTGCGCCGGATCGGCGGGCTGATCGACGACTCCCCCCCGGTCGAGGTGTCGCTGGGCGTGCATGAAGGTCAGGCCTTGGCCTGGATCTATCGCAACGGCCGGGTGCTGAGCCGCTATGACGGCCCGGACGGCGACGTGGTGCTGATGGCGCGGTTGGATGGCCAAGCCTTGGGCCGGTTCGAGCGCCAGTTCCCCGACGCCGTGGTCAAGGCCGCCGCCGAATAACATGCCATGAACTTGGCCCAGGGAGGCCAAGGCCGCTGTCCTCACGTCTCAGTTACGGGTCATCCCGCCTTCTCCGTCGCCTTGGCGTCGTTCCAGAGGGCGTCCATCTCGGCGAGGTCGGACTGGTCTGGCGTCTTGCCGCGCCGAGCCAGCGCCGCCTCGATGAAGGCGAACCGACGGGCGAACTTGGCGTTCGTGGCGCGCAGGGCGTCCTCGGGATCGACGTCCAGCTTGCGAGCCAGGTTGGCGCAGACGAACAGGATGTCGCCCAGCTCCTCGCGGGCCTTGGCAACGTCGCCGGCCTCGATCTCGACCCGCAGCTCCTCGGTCTCCTCGCGCAGCTTGGCCATCACCTCGGTGGTCGAGGGCCAATCGAAGCCGACGCGGGCGGCGCGCTTGGTCAGCTTCACGGCGCGGGTGAGGGCGGGCAAGCCCGTCGGTACGTCGTCCAGAACGCCGGTCTTGGCCTTGGCCTTGCGTTCCTGGGCCTTCAGCGCTTCCCAGCCCTCGACCTGGGCCGAAAGGTTTTCGTAGGCGTGATCGCCGAACACATGCGGATGCCGGCGGATCATCTTGTCGGAAATGGCCGCGGCGACGTCCTGGATGTCGAACGCGCCCTGTTCCTGGGCCATCCGGGAATGGAAGACGACCTGAAGCAGCAGGTCGCCCAGTTCCTCCTTCAGATCCGCCAGATCGTTGCGTTCGATGGCGTCGACGACCTCATAGGCCTCCTCCACCGTGTAGGGCGCGATCGTCGCGAAAGTCTGTTCCAAGTCCCACGGACAGCCGCGCTCCGGATCGCGGAGGCGATCCATGATCTGGATCAGGCGGAAGATCGGATGCTGATCCTCACTTGGCGGGGGCGATGTCGACGGGGAGGGCTGAGACATTCGGGTCCGGTTCGGCTGCGGGCGGGGTCTGGACCGTCACCGCGTCCCGCGCCGCCAGTTGGCGCTGAATCTCGGCGAGGCGTTGAGCATCCAGCGGATAGCGCAGCATGACGACCGAGACCAGCAGGCCCAGCCCGGCGGGCAGGAAAGCGAACAGACCGATCAACGCCGCGTCACCGGAGGCGGTCGGCGCCTTTGGATCGAAGCCCATCCACGAGAGGACGATGAACACCCCCACGGCCAGGGCGTAACCCAGCTTCATCGCGCCGCTGACGATGGCGTATAGCAATCCGGTGCGGTCCGCCCCGCTGGCGAGGCGTTCCTCGTCGCCGATGTCGGCCATCATCGAGCGGACCAGCAGCGGCGCGGCGGAATAGGGCAGGCCCGACAGGATCAGGGACAAGGTTCCGATCCAGGTAAACCCGGTGGGGGTCATCGCCGCCGCGATCTGGAACACGGCATAGGCGATAGCGGCGACCGAGAGCGCCCGGTGCTTGCCCAGACGCTTGGCCAGGAACGGCCAGATGGGAGCGCCGGCCAGGGCGGCCACGAAATAGACCAGAAGCAGGACGCCGGACTGGGTCTTGTCCAGGTGCTTGATGCGTTCAAAGAAGAAGATGAACAGCGAGCCGGCGATGCCGGGCGCCAAGCCCATCAGGATGTCGGCGGTCAGCAGCAGGCGCACCGACGGACGCTTGAACAGCGCCGCGTATTCTCGCAGGCCGGCCTTGTGAACCACCTTGGGCGCTTCGGGCTCGCCGACCAGGGTGGTGGCCAGCAGGGTGCTGAGCGGGGCCAGGATGACGACGAACCAGCCCATGGCCTGGACGCTGGCTAGATGATCGCCCTTGAAGACCCCGGTGACGATGGGCGGCAGGCACAGGACCAGGATCATCCCGACCACATTGCCGGCCTGCCACCAGCCATAGACCCGCGAGCGTTGCTGATAGTCGCTGGATAGCACCGCGCCCCAGGCGGTCTGGGACAGCACCACCATCGAGTAGCCGCCATAGACCACGACCAGCCAAAACCACAGATAGACGGGACCGACGCCGGGCTGGGCCATGAACAGGAAATAGGATCCCGCGACGATGACCGGCGTGCCCGCGATCAGCCAGGGACGAAAACGCCCCAGCCTTGTCCGCGTGCGGTCCATCATTCCGCCCAGGATGGGGTCGAAGAAGATGTCAACCAGCTTGACCACCAGGAACGCAGCGCCCACTGCGCTCAGCGAAAGACCCAGCGAGCTGACGTAGAACTCCGGGAGGTAGACCACCAGCGGCAGGCCCATCGCGGCGATCGGGATGCACGGGGTCGCGAAGGCGGCCAAAGCCCACGAGGGGCGTCGGTCGGTCATGGCTTACTCCTCCCTGGCCGCTTGGAACGCACTGATGTTCGACGGCTGTTTCAAACGAGTGTGCGAGCCTTTCGCGTCGAGCGCCAGCCTCTTTCCACCGCGCTTGCGCCTCGACGCGGCCTAAGCGGCCGGCTTCAGGCGAAGGGGCAGCCCCGCCGCGATGAAGAAGACTTCGTCGACCGCGCGCGCCAAATCTTGATGCAATCGCCCAGCCTCGTCGCGAAAGCGGCGACCCAAAGGCGTCTCGGGGACGATGCCTAGACCGACCTCGTTGCTGACCAGCCAGAGTCTCGCTTCACAAGCGCTGACCGCCTTGAGCAACGCCCCCGTCGCCGTGGCGACGTCTTGGTCGGCCAGCATCAGGTTCGACAGCCAAAGCGTCAGGCAATCCACCACGGCCACGCCGTCGGCGGGGAGGGCGGCCAGGGCCGCGGACAGGTCGAGCGGCGCCTCCACGGTCATCCACGAATCGCCTCGGTCGGCTTGGTGACGCGCGATCCGCTCCGCCATCTCGTCGTCGAAGGCCTGGCCCGTCGCGATCAGAACCGGACGCGCGCCGATCGCCGCGCCTTCGGCCGCCCGCTGGGCGAAGGCGCTCTTGCCCGAGCGGGCCCCGCCCAGAACCAGGGTCGCGGTCATGTCAGCTCCACAATTGACGCTTCGCGGCGCAACCGTTAGGGCTGGCGGTGCGTCAGGTTCCTCGAAAGAGGATCAAAAGGGAACGAGGTGCAAGACCTCGGCTGCCCCCGCAACTGTAAGCGGCGAGTTCAAGCGTCATAGGCCACTGGGATCTTCGGATCCTGGGAAGGCGACGCCCAGAGCCTTGACCCGCGAGCCAGGAGACCTGCCCGACGCGGTCGTTCATCGCTCGGCCGGGGTGCGCCGAACGAACGGGATCTCCCGAGAAACGGCAGTCAGGACCGCGCGCCGGTCCAACGCCTTCGCGTCGCCTCCAACGGCGCGGGTGCGTCGCGTCGGCGCGCGGGTCGTTCAGAACGGGAATGAAAACCATGATCCGAGCGCTTCTCTGCTCAACCGCCCTTTCGACCCTCCTCGCCGCCGGCCCCGCCATGGCCGACGAGCAAAAGGCGCCCGAAGCCGACGTCGCCGGCAAGGCCGGCGCCAACGGCGTCGCCGAACTGGTCGTCACCGCGACGCGCACCGCTCAGCCGATCCAGACCGTCGGCGCGTCGGTGACCGTCCTTACCCAGCCCGCCATCGAGGCCAGCCAGGCGATCTCGGTCGTCGAACTGCTGGCTCAGCAGCCGGGCGTCAGCTTCACGCGTAACGGCGGGACGGGCGAGACCACCAGCCTGAATATCCGGGGCGCGGAGACCCAGCACACCGTGGTGCTGATCGACGGCGTCAAGCTGAACGACCCGTCCTCGACGCAGGGCGGCTTCAACAGCGGCAACCTGCTGGTCGGCGATATCTCGCGCATCGAGGTGCTGCGCGGCGCCCAGTCCACCCTCTGGGGCAGCCAAGCCATCGGCGGCGTGGTCAATATCGTCACCGCCGACCCGACCAAGCCCTTCGAGAGCTCGATCGACGTCGAAGGCGGCGCGCGCAAGACCGGCTATCTGCGCGCTGGCCTCGGCGGCGCCAGCGAGAAGGTCACCTGGCGCGTGGCCGGCGGCTACTACACCACCGACGGGGTCTCGGCCTACAAGTACGGAACCGAGACGGACGGCTACCACAACGCTGGCGCCTCGGGCCGCTTGCGCGTACAACTGGCCGACAACGTCTCGGCCGAGATCCGCTCGGTCTATTCGCGGGGCAAGAACGCCTTCGACGGCTTCAATGTCGATGACGCCGAGTTCGGCCGCACCAAGGAGCTGGTGGTCTATAGCGGCCTGAACTTCGCTCTGTTGGACGGCCGCTGGAACAATCGTGTCGGCTACGCCTACACCGACACCGACCGCAAGAACTACAACCCCGTCCTGCTGATCCAACCGCTGACCTTCGACGCGGCCGGCAAGAACAGGCGCTGGGAATATCAAGGCGTCTTCGCGATCAACGACGCCTGGACCGCCACCTTCGGGGCCGAGCACGAGAAGTCCACGATGCGGACCCGCTCGCCCACGACGTCGAAGCCAAACCCCGCCTTTGGCACGGGTCGGGTGGGCGTCGATAGCGTCTACGGCCAGCTGCGGGCCGAGGTGGCCAAAGGCCTGACCCTGACCGCCGGCCTCCGCTACGACGACCATGACACCTATGGCTCGCATACCCTGGGCCAGGCCGCCGCCGCTTGGTCGCTGAACGACGGCGCAACGGTGCTGCGCGCCAGTTTCGGCCAGGGGTTCCGCGCGCCGGGCCTTTACGAGCTGTTCAGCCAATACGGCAATCAGGCGCTGTCGCCGGAAGAGTTCGACAGCTGGGACGCGGGCATCGAGCAGCGGTTCCTGGGCGGCAAGGTGAAGGCCTCGGCGACCTGGTTCCACCGCGAAGCCGACAACGAGATCCGCTTCTTCTCGTGCTCCAGCGGTTCGACCGATCCGCTGTGCGCGCCGGGCGGGACCTTCCGGTTCGGCTATTACAACAACATCCTCAAGACCAAGGCCGAAGGCCTGGAACTGATCGGCGAGGCCAAGCCCCTGTCGAACCTGACGATCACCGGCAACTATACCTATACCGACGCCGAGACGGACGCCGGCGCCAACAAGGGCAAGCAACTGACCCGCCGGCCGAAGAACATGGGCAACCTGTCGGCGACCTATCGCTGGCCGGTGGGGCTGTCGACGGGCGTCGCCGTGCGTTACGTCGGACGGACCTACAACAACGACGCCAATACCCAGGTGGTGAAGGGCTATACGCTGGTCGATCTGCGCGTCGCCTATCCGATCAACGCTCGCCTCGAAGCGTTCGGTCGGATCGAGAACCTGTTCGACAAGGACTATCAGACGATCCTGAACTACGGAGCGCCCGGACGAGGGGCCTTCGTGGGCCTGCGGGCGCGGTTCTAGCGCGCGCCGTGACGTTGATCGCGCCCATGGGCGCTTTTCGGCATGGCGGCCGTCTCCACGAGGCGATGGCCGCCTATCCGGACGCGCCCCGTCCTTGGCTGGATCTGTCGACCGGCATCAATCCCGAGCCTTGGCCTGGCCCCCGCGCGCCGGCGGAAGCCTTGCGGCGACTGCCGGACCCCGCCCAGTTGACCGCGTTGGAGGCCGTGGCCGCGCGGGCGTTCCGGGTCGATGATCCGGGGCGCGTGGTGGCGCTGCCGGGCGCGGAGGCGGGGCTGCGTCTGCTGCCGAACCTGATCGGCGGCGGCCAGACGGCCCTGGTCGCGCCAATCTATGGCGGGCACGCCGAGGCTTGGGAACCGCGCGCCGCTCGCCTCATCCATGCCGCCGACGACGCTGGCAACGCCGACGTTCTGGTGTTGGTCAATCCCAACAATCCCGATGGCCGACGGATCGAGCGCGACGCGCTGGCGGTCTTGGCCAGCGCGCGTTCGGCGCTCGGCCGCTGGACCGTCGTGGACGAGTCTTTTGTCGAGGTGGCCCCGGATCTCAGCTTGGCGGACTTGGCGATCGAGCGGCTGGTGGTGTTGCGCTCGTTCGGCAAGTTCTACGGCTTGCCGGGAGCGCGGCTGGGTTTTGTCATTACCAGCAATGAATTGGCGCGAGAAATTCGCGTACTCTTGGGGGATTGGCCGCTGAGCGCCGATGCGCTCGCGCTCGGTCTCGCCGCTTATGCCGACGACGCCTGGCGCGCGACGACCCAGGCCAGGCTGGCCGCGCAAGCGGGGAAGCTCGATGCGCTGCTGACCAGCGCTGGGCTGAACGTACTCGGCGGCTGCGACCTCTTCCGCTGGGTCGCCGCGCCGGACGCTCATGCGCTCTTTTCGCGGTTGGCCGAGCAAGGCGTTCTGGTCCGCCCGTTCGCCGATCGTTCCGATCGACTTCGGTTTGGGTTGCCTTCTCGACGGGATTTCAAGCGACTGCGAGATGTTCTTGAGGTCGTTGCGCCATGATCGTTTCGCGTCGCGAGATCGTGGTCGGCGCCATGGCCCTCACCGCCGCCGCCGCGCCGCCGCCCAGGCGCATCGTTTCGCTGAACGCCTGTCTCGATGCGATGCTGGTTCATCTGGCTGACCGAAACCAGATCGCCGCCCTCAGCCACTACGCCCGCGATCCGCATGGCTCGACCGTGGCCGAGCAGGCCAAGAGCCTGCCGTATACCTGGGAGAGCGCCGAGGAGGTGATCGCGCTGCGGCCCGACCTTGTTTTGGCCAGCCAGCATTCGGCCTTGGCGACACGCAACGCCCTCAAGCGGCTTGAGGTCCCGGTCCAGCGTTTCGCCGTACCCAAGACGATCGCGGAAAGTCTGGCGCAGGTGCGCAAGGTCGCCAGATTAATAGGTCGCCCCGAGCGGGGCGAGGCCCTGGTCGCCCGCGTCGAGGCCGCCCTCGCGGCGGCGACGCCCGCGTCGGGCGCGCGCCGGCTGACCGCTCTGATCTATCAGCCCAACGGGTTCGCGGCCGGGCCCAACACCTTGGTCGACGAGGTGATGACCCGGGCAGGCTTCGACAATGTCGCCCGTCGGTACGGCTTGAAGGCGTGGGGCAATGTGGGGCTGGAGAGGCTGCTGGCCGACCCGCCCGAGGTGCTTCTCGTCGGCGAACCCGCGCCGGGCGCGCGCGGTTGGGCCGATCGAGTCATGACCCATCCGGCCCTGAAATCCATCGCGGGCCGTATGCGACAGGCCCGGCTGCCCGAGCGACTGCTCTATTGCGGCGGCCCCGTGCTGATCGAAACCGCTGACGCCATGGCGCGGGCTCGGGCCTTGGCGCTGAAGGAGGGGGCATGAAGCTTCGATCTCCAGGAACGGTCAGCGCGCTGTTGGCGGCGCTTCTGGTCGTCCTGTTCCTCGTCAGCCTTGGCGCTGGACGTGTCTGGACGCCCTGGAGCGCCTGGATTTCGGGCGGCGCCGATCCCCGCTGGGCAATTGTCTTCGGCCTGCGCCTGCCGCGCACGATCCTGGCGGTCCTGGTCGGCGGCGCTCTGGCGCTGGGCGGCGCGGCGATGCAGGGCTATACGCGCAATCCGCTGGCCGATCCGGGAGCGCTCGGCGTCTCGACCTCGGCGGCGCTGGGGGCGGTGCTGACGCTGTATCTGGGCAAGGCCGGGGAGGCGGCCTGGGTGCTACCGCTGGCGGCGATGGTCGGCGCGGGCCTCGGCGTCGCGGCCTTGCTGGGCCTGGCGGGCATGACCTCCAGCATCGTCACCTTCGTGCTAGCCGGCTTTGTCATCCAGACCGTCTGCGGCGCCGGCATCGCCCTGGCGCTGAACCTCGCCCCCAATCCCTGGGCGGTGAACGAGATCCTCAACTGGACCCTGGGTTCGCTGGCCGACCGTAGCATCGACGACGTGCGGATCGCCGCGCCAGGCATCGTGGTCGGTGGGCTCCTGCTGCTGACCCTGGGACGCGCGCTGGACGCTCTGACCCTGGGCGAGCAGGGCGCGCGTTCGCTAGGCGTCGAACTGGCCCGGACGCGTCTTCTCATGGCGCTTGGCGTCGCTCTGGCGGTCGGGTCCAGCGTCGCGGTGACCGGGGTGATCAGCTTTGTCGGCCTGATTGTCCCACACCTGCTTCGCCCGCTCTTGGGGGCCAAGCCGAGCGCGGTGCTGGCGCCGTCCTTTCTGGGCGGGGCGGCCCTGACCCTGGGCGCGGACATCCTGGTGCGCCTGACCCCGGCCGCCAGCGAGGTCAAGCTGAGTGTCGCCATGGCCATGCTCGGCGGCCCGTTCTTCCTGGCCATGCTGATCTCCATGCGACGGAGGCTGGCATGAGCCTTGCCACTGAAGACGTTTCACTGGCGCTGGGCGGACGCGCCGTGCTCGCGGGGATTACCGCGCGCTTCGCGAAGGGCGGGGTGGTGGCGATCGTCGGGCCCAATGGCGCGGGCAAGTCGACCCTCCTGTCTTGCTTGGCGGGCTTGCGGCGTCCGGACAGCGGCGCGGTGACGCTGGACGGCGCGGCGATCACCGCCCTGACCGGCCCCCAGCGCGCTCGTCGCATAGCGTTCCTGGCCCAGGCCCCGCAGATCGCGTGGGACGTCGATGTTCGAGCCTTCGTCGGGCTGGGGCGCACGCCGCGTTTGGGCGCTTTCGGGCCCTCCGCCGAGGACCACGCCGCCGTCGAGGCGGCCCTTGACGTCAGCGACCTGAACGCCTTCGCCGACCGCGCTGTCACCCAGCTCTCGGGCGGAGAGCGCGCCCGCGCCCTGATCGCCCGAGGCCTGGCCGGCGAGACCGACTGGTTGCTGGCCGATGAGCCGCTGACCGGTCTCGACCCCGGTCACGCTCTCGACGCCCTGGCCCTGTTCCGCCGCCTGGCCCATGACGAAGGCAAGGGCGTGCTGCTGACCTTGCACGACCTCAATCTGGCGGCGCGCTTCGCCGATCGGATCCTGGTGTTGAACGCGGGGCGCCTGGTCGTCGAAGGCGCGCCGGATGCCGCCTTGGCGCCCGACATCCTGTCGAGCGTTTATGGCGTTGTCGTCCGTCGTCATGCCGGCGAAAGAGGGCCGCTGATCGAAGTGCTAGGCCGTGCCGACTGATCCCCGGCTCGTTCTCGCCGCCGCGGCGCTGGAGGCCGCCGTGGGCTATCCGCGGGCGCTGCACCGCTGGATTCCCCATCCGGTAGTCTGGGCCGGCGGTCTGATCGCGATGCTGGAGGCGGGGCTGAACCTGCCGAGTTTCAGCGAGGTCACCCGCCGGCGGCTCGGCGTCGCCACCCTGATAACGCTCGTCTGCGCGAGCGGACTGGCCGGTTGGCTGATCACATGGTTCGGCGGCGTCTGGGCCGTGGCGCTGGTCGGAACCCTCGGCCTGGCGCAGCGTAGTCTGTTCGACCATGTCCGCGCCGTAGCCAGGCCCTTGGCCGCCGGTGACCTCGGATCCGCGCGCGCCGCCGTCGGGATGATCGTGGGGCGCGATGTCGAGCGTCTGGACGAGAGCGGCGTAGCGACCGCCGCCATCGAGAGCCTGGCCGAGAGCTTCAACGACGGCGTCGTCGCGCCGATGTTCTGGTTCGCCTTCGGCGGCCTGCCGGGCCTGTTCGTGTACAAGGCGGTCAATACCGCCGATAGCATGATCGGCCACCGCGAGCCGCGCTGGCGCGCGTTCGGCTGGGCCTCGGCGCGCTTCGACGATCTGCTGAACCTGATCCCGGCGCGGTGCGCGGGCGCGGTGCTGGCGCTGGTCGGGCGGCGCGGCTGGAAGACCATGCTGCGCGACGCCGGCAGGCACGCCTCGCCCAACGCCGGCTGGCCCGAGGCAGCGATGGCCGGCGCGCTGGGGGTTCGGCTTGGGGGGCCTGCCTGGTACGACGGCCAGCGCGCCGAGCGGCCCGTCCTGGGCGAGGGCAGGGCGGCCACGCCTGACGACCTCGCCCGCGCGCTGCGCCTCTATCTGCTGGCCTGCGCCGTGCTTTGGATGATGCTGGCGGCGGGAGGCCTGGCATGGCGGCATTGATGATACAAGGCTGCGGATCCGACGTCGGCAAGTCGGTGCTGGTCGCGGGCCTGTGCCGGCTTTTCGCCAATCGCGGTCTGACCGTGCGTCCGTTCAAGCCGCAGAACATGTCCAACAACGCCGCGGTCACGGCCGACGGCGGCGAGATCGGCCGCGCCCAGGCCTTGCAGGCCATCGCCTGTCGCACGCCCCCGACCGTCGACATGAACCCTGTCCTCCTGAAGCCTCAGAGCGATGTCGGCGCCCAACTGGTGGTGCGGGGGCGGATGGCCGGGACTTGGCAAGCGCGAGGTTATCAGGCGCGCAAGGGCGCGTTGCTGGACACGGTGCTGGAGAGCTTCCGCGCCTTGGAGGCTCAAAGCGACCTCGTCATCGTCGAGGGCGCAGGCAGTCCGGCCGAGACCAATCTCCGCGTCCACGACATCGCCAATATGGGCTTCGCGCGCGCGGCCGATGTCCCGGTGGTGCTGGTCGGCGACATCGACCGGGGGCACGTGATCGCGGCCCTGGTCGGCGCCCACGTGGTACTGGACGAGGGCGATCGGGCCATGGTGCGCGGTTTCCTGATTAACAAGTTCCGGGGCGATCCCAGCCTGTTCCAGGATGGCCGCGCCGAAATCGCGCGGCGCACCGGCTGGAAGGACCTGGGCATGGCGCCGTGGCTGGCCGCCGCGCGCCGGCTGCCGGCCGAGGACGCCGTGGTCCTGGACCGCGCCGCCAGTGGCGATCGCCGCAAGGTCAGGATCGTCGCGCCCATGCTGTCACGGATCGCCAATTTCGACGAATTCGACGCCCTGCGCGCCGAGCCCGAGGTCGAGTTCGCCTATGTTCCGCCCGGATCGCCGCTGCCGGGCGACGCGGACCTGGTGATATTGCCCGGGACCAAGGCGACGCTGGCGGATCTGGCCTTCCTGCGCGCCCAGGGCTGGGACGTCGATCTGGCGGCCCACGTCCGACGCGGCGGCCACGTATTGGGCGTGTGCGGCGGCTATCAGATGCTGGGCAGAACGGTTTCGGACCCTGACGGCCTCGAAGGCGAGGTCCGCGCGGCCGAGGGCCTGGGCCTTCTGGACGTCGAGACGGTGATGACGGGGGAAAAGACTCTCCGACCGGTCTCGGGGCGTCTTGTCGGCGGGGCGCGGTTCGAGGGCTACGAAATGCATATCGGCCGCACCCACGGCGCGGCGCGGCCCATGCTTTGGCTCGACGACGGGACGCCGGATGGCGCGGTCTCGCCCGACGGCCGGGTGCGCGGGGCCTATGTCCATGGCCTGTTCGAGCGGGGGGAGGCGCGGGTCGCGCTGCTGGCCGAGTTGGGCGCTGTTTCGGACGGGGTCGATCAATCCGTCCGTGTCGATCAGGCGCTGGACGAGATCGCCGCCGCTCTGGAACGGGCCTTCGATATTCCGTCCCTGGCCGCCATCGCCGGCCTGGAGCTCAGATCATGACTTTGCCCTCCGTATCCCCCGTGGAGACCGGCCGAGCGACGCATCTTCGCGCGCTGATCGATGGCAAGGCCAAGCCTCTGGGCGCGTTGGGTCGTGTCGAGGACCTGGCCGTTCGGCTCGGCCAGATCGCGGGCGCGCGGCCGCCGACCTATGACAAGGCCCTGCTGTTGGTATTCGCCGGCGATCATGGGCTGACGTCGGAGGGCGTCTCGGCCTATCCGTCGTCGGTGACCCAGGCCATGGTCGCCACCTTTCTGGCCGGCAAGGCCAGCGCCAACGCCTTCGCCCGCGCGGTCAGGGCCGAGCTTCGCGTGGTGGACGCCGGCGTCGACGGCGAGTTGGCAGCCCATCCGGACCTGCTACGCGAAAAGATCCGGCGCGGGACCCGCAACGCCGCCGTCGAATCGGCCCTGACGGCCGACGAGGTCACGCGAGCGCTGGAGGCCGGCGCGCGCCTCGCCCGCGACGCGGCGGCCGAGGGCTTCGAAATCCTGGCCCTGGGCGAGATGGGCATCGGCAACACCGCCTCGGCGGCGCTGATCATGCACCGCCTGGCGCCGGCGCCGCTGATCGACTGCGTCGGGCGCGGCGCGGGCCATGATGACGAGGGGCTCACTCACAAGCTGGCGGTTCTGAAACGCGCCGCCGCGCGTTCGGACGCTTCGGCGCCGCTGGACGTGTTGGCGCAGTTCGGCGGGTTGGAGATCGCCATGATGGCCGGCGCGATGATCGGCGCCGCCTCGGTGGGGGTGCCGGTGCTGGTCGATGGGTTCATCGTCTCGGCGGCGGCGCTGACCGCGATCCGCTTGAGACCAGAGGTGCGAGAGTACGGCATCTTCTGTCACCGCTCGGCCGAGCTTGGTCATCAACGGATGTTGGCCGCGCTGGAGGTCGAGCCGCTGCTGGACCTGGGCCTGCGCCTGGGCGAGGGGACCGGCGCGCTGCTGGCTCTGCCCATCGTGCGCGCCGCCTCGCGGCTGCTGGGCGAGGTCGCCAGCCTCGAGGACGTGCTGAGCGGACGGCTCTGATCCGTGGACTGGGCGCGCCAACAGCTCCGGCTTTTGATCTGCGCGACGCAGTTCCTGACGCGCGTTCCCACGCCCGCGCTGAAGACCTTCGATCCCGACTGGATCACCCGCTCAGCGCGATACTTTCCGCTGGTCGGGCAGGGCGTGGGCGCGGTTTGCGCGCTGGTTCTTTGGAGCTCCTCGCGGATCTGGAACCCGACGATAGCCGCACTGCTGGCGGTTGGCGCGGGGCTGCTGATCACGGGCGCCTTTCACGAGGATGGCCTCGCGGACACCGCCGACGGCCTGGGCGGCGGCCAGACGGTCGAGCGGCGGCTGGAGATCATGAAGGACAGCCGCATCGGAACCTACGGCGTTTGCGCGTTGGTGGTGGTTCTGGGGCTTAAGGTTTTCACGCTGGCTTCGGTCGCCCCGCCCAGGGGCGCGACCCTGCTGCTGGCCGCGCACGGCCTGGGCCGCGCCGCCGCCGTCCTGGCCATGCGGCTGACGCCCTACGCCCCGGACGGCGTGGCGGGGAAGTGGAAGCCGGTTCCGCGAGGCCCCCACTGGGGCGAGGTCGCTATCGCCGCGCTGATCGCGGCTTGGCCGCTGGTTCTGCTCCCGTCGAGCGCGACGCTGGTCGGCCTGGCGGTTGCCGGCCTTTTGGCTCTGCTGCTTTCCTGGCGCGCCCGCCGACTGATCGGCGGCCATACCGGCGACGTGCTGGGCGCGATCAAGCAGGTGTTCGAGCTGGGTTTCCTGCTCGGCGCGACGGCGCTCTCGTGAGGCTGGTGGTCGGGCCGGTCACGGCGGTGGAGCGCCTGCTGGCCGCCGCGCCGATCGATCACGTCCTGACCCTGGTTTCGCCGGAGGCCGAAATCTCGTCGATCGCCGTTCCACGCACGGTCCTGCGCTTCAACGACATCAGCGAACCTCGGCCCGGTCTGGTCGCGCCGGATGCCGCTATCTTGGCGACCTTGCTCGACCTGCCGCGTGAATTGGCCGCCGACGCGACCCTGCTGATCCATTGCCACGCGGGCGTTAGCCGCTCGACGGCGGCCGCCTATGTCCTGGCCTGCGCGCAGGGTTCGCCGGGCGAGGAGGGCGCGTGGGCCTGGCGGTTGCGCCAGGCTTCGCCCGAGGCGACACCCAACGCCCTGATGATCGCCTTGGCTGATCAAGCCTTGGCGCGCGGCGGCGCCATGGTCCGCGCCATTGCCGGCATCGGCCGCGGCGTCGACTGTCTTGAGGGTTCGGTTTTCGGGTGGACCTTGGATTAGTCGCGCTTGCCCAGGTTGGCGGGCAGATCGATCCGCGTGAGCTTCCAGGCGAACACGGCGCGCCGCTCCAGCACCAGGCCGATCTCCGCCGCGTCCGGATCCTTCCGGTCGTGGTAGGTCACGCGGAAGTGGTCGAGATCGGTGTAGGCCGCGTGGGTCTCGATCGTCGACTTGGCCTTGGACTCGGTCGCCGTGGGCGGCGGCGTCGTGTCGGATTGGTCCGGGGTCTCGGCCTTGTTCGGCTTCGGCGCGCGCGAGGTGGCGACCATGGTGGCGATCGCGTCGGGCGTGGCGTAGGCGTCGACGGCCTTGTCGACCAGACCGACGACCAACATCTGGCCGAACGCGGCGAAAGGATTGTCTCGCAGCGACTCGTCCTTGCTGAACGATTGCAACATCGCCCCCTTCAGCTGGCTTTTGAGACTTTCGCGCACGGCCGGGAAATCCACCGCCTGCTCCAGCCGGTCGCGGTCGCCGGCTCGAGCCGCCGAGGTCAGGTTCCGCAGCGCCAGAAACGGCGAGGCAAAATAGCCCGCGATCAGCAGCAGAAACGCCAGCGCGACGCCGGCGCCGATCAGGATGCGGGTGTTGCGAGTCATCGGGGCCTCCAGCCGCGATAGAGGCAGGCGGGAGGAAGTGGGTCAATCCAGAGGCGTCAGGCGGCGGGCGCGCGCGAAGCCCGCAGGATCTCGGCCCAGGCCGGCGGCTTCTTGTGGACCTTGGCGGCCAGAGCGTCGCGCAAGACCAGGTATTGGGGGTCAAGAAGACTGGCCAGGGTGTAGGTCGAGACGCCGTTGGCGATGTCCCACGGATGCGGCGCATACTCGCCCTGGCCGGCATTGGCCCGGTCGCGGTCGAACTGGACCTTGGAATTGACGAACTCGATGTGTTGCTTTTCGCCCTTGGCGTAGGGCGCGAGCCAGTCCAGAGCTCCCGATAAGCTGGCGCCGGCGGGGCTCCTCCAGCCGAACCAGTCCTGACCGTGGGCCTGGGCGGCCAGGGCGGCCATCATCAGCGGGTCCAGGTCGTAGGTGACGTAGTGCAGGGCGTCGCGTTCCGCGAAGTCCCAGACCGATCCGTCGGGATTGATATTGGCGGCGATCTGCTTGCGGAAAGCCTCGTGGGCGCGCGCGATGATCCGGGCATCCCCGGTCTGGAACGCGGCCATGGTCGCCAGCTTCACCCGGTGGCTTTGCCAGTTGTTGACGGCGTTGCGGGCGCCGGCGTCCATCGCGTCGAGATAGCCGACCGCCATCTTGCGCCAGAACGCATCGATCTTGGCGCGGATCGGCGGGGGGAGATCGGTCTCGGTGAGGTCCGTGGCCATGATCAGGGCGTCAAAGCCCGTCTCGTCGATCGGGTTGAACGACATCTGGTAGACGTCCGCCCAGTTTTCCAGATAGCGGCCGGTCGCCTCAAGGAAGCGCCGGTCGCCGGTCAATCGCCAGGCGATGGCCAGGTCCAGGGCGATCGGCTGATCTTCCTTGGCCGTGAGGCTAATCTCGCGGATGCCCTTGCCTGGCAGGGTGCCTTCGGTATGCAGCCGAGGGATGGCCCCGGGCGGACGCCCCAAAGCGGCCTCGGCGCGCTGAACCACGCCGGCCTTAAGAGCGGGGGCGATGGGGCCCTTGCCAAAGCCTGGCCCCAGCAGGCCGTAATCGGCCGCATGGGCGGCGGAGGCGGTGAGAGCGAACACGACGCTTACGGCAAGCCAAGCGGCTTTCAAGAGGACCTCCCAATCGATTTTCGCTCTGGCGTTTCGCCAAGCCCTTTATCGACGGGTATCCTCTTGGTCATGCCGCGTGTCAAGAATTGGTAAGACCGAATAGGTTCGTGATGGTCGGACCAATTCTTAGCCGAGCGTCGCCGCTTCCTTCTTTCGCAGGTCCGCCTCGGCCGCTGCGATATAGTCGCGGGTCAGCGGGACATCTTCCTGCCGGCGCGCCAGCTGCATCTGGAAGACGACCACGTGCTCATGGCGGAA
Organism: Caulobacter sp. SSI4214; assembly: GCF_012184455.1. Lineage (NCBI taxonomy): Bacteria > Pseudomonadati > Pseudomonadota > Alphaproteobacteria > Caulobacterales > Caulobacteraceae > Caulobacter > Caulobacter sp. SSI4214. The sequence goes on from NZ_SZWJ01000030.1 coordinate 37,241, forward strand.
CGCGGTCTCCGACATGGCCAGGTAATATTCCCACATCCGGCAGAAGCGCTCGTCGAACAGCCGGACGGCCTCGTCCCGGCGGGCCATGAACGCGTCGCGCCAGGCGCGCAGCGTCTCGGCGTAGTGCAGGCGCAGCACCTCGATATCGGTGACGATCAGGCCCGAACGCTCGGCCGACTTGGCCATGTCCGATAGCGAGGGCAGGTGGCCGCCGGGGAAGATGTACTTGGTGATCCAGGGATTGGTGACGCTAGGCTCGTCGGAGCAGCCGATGGTGTGCAGCAGCATCACGCCGTCCTCGGCCAGGCGCGCCCGGCAAGTGGCGAAGAACTGGTCGTAGTTGCCTAGCCCCACGTGCTCGAACATGCCGACCGAGACGATGCGGTCGAAGGTTTCGGTCACGGCGCGGTAGTCCGAGAGGGCGAAGCGGGCGCGCGCGGAGAGATCGGCCGCCTCGACGCGCGCCTTGGCGCGGCCGATCTGCTCGTCGGAAAGGGTCACGCCCAGGACTTCGGCCACGCCGGCGGTGCGGGCAAGGTAAAGCGCCATGCCGCCCCAGCCGCAGCCGATATCCATCACCTTGTGATCCGGCTTCAGCAGCAGCTTGGCGGCGATGTGGCGCTTCTTGGCCAGTTGGGCGTCGGCCAGGCTCTGGCCAGGATGTTCGAAATAGGCGCAGGAATACTGCCAGTCCGGATCCAGGAAGAGGCCGTACAGCGCGTCGCCCAGGTCATAATGGTGGGCGACGTTGCGCCGGGAGAGGCTGGCGTCGTTCTTTTGTCGCCACAGCTGAGTGGCGGTGCGCAGGCGATCGATGGCCTTGACGATCGGCGAAGGCTCGCTGTCGTCGCCGTGACGCAGGATCAGGCTGAGGAAGTCATAGACGTTCCCGGTCTCGATGATCAGTCGTCCGTCGGTGAAGAGTTCGCCGGTACGGAGGTCGGGATCCAGCAGCATGGCCCACACCGCGCCGCGATCCGCGATCCGCGCCACGACCGGATCGCCGGTTCCATCGCCGAAGACCAGTCTTTCGCCGTCGGGCATGACCAGGGTCAGGTCGCCGGTGCGCACCAGCGAGGAGAGGCCCTTTCGAAGGAGAGCGGTGGCGAGGAACATCGAGATCAGAACCGCGAACTGAGGCGCACGGCGATGGTGCGCGGCCGAGGAGGGGTGACGACCCGGTCCCGAAGGATCAGGAACGGGTTGCCGAACGAAAAGCTGTTAGCGTAGCCGCCAAGCGGATTATCGATGGTCGCGGTCAAGGTCCAGCTTGGCGTCTCCCAGGCGGCGCCGGCGCGCACGGCCAGGAACTTGCCCATCTTGTGCATCTTGTTGGCGTCGAACGTGATGTACGAGTTGCCGACATAGGAAAACTGGCCCTGAACGCGCAGGACGCGGTCCTGGGCGACGTCGCGGTGATAGTCGAAGCCGGTGCTGGCCGCGACGCGCGAGACGCCTGGCAGGCCGGCTTTCCGGCGCGACCCGAACGTGGCGTTTGGCCGGTTGATCTCGGGGTCGTTGAGAATGGTCGCGGCGCGGAGGTCGAGGTGGCTGTTCACCCGCCAAGCGCCCTCGGCCTCCACGCCGCGGTTCTCGCCGTTGCCGATATTGGCGGTGTAGGCGGTGCCGTCGCTCAGATATTGGTCGCTCTGCACGGCGTTCCACGTGGCGTAGAACAACGCCAAGCGGGTCTGTAGGCGATCGCCCCACCAGCGCGCCTTGGCGCCGATTTCGTAGTTCCAGAGTTCGTCGGGCTCGTAACGGCGGTGCGGCGTGCGCGGCTGGTCGAAGATCTGGCCGAGCCGTCCGGCGGTGTTGTAGCCGCCGGGCCGATACCCCTCCGCCGCCTGCGCGTAGACCAGCACGTTCGGCCGTGCGCGGTAGCTGAGCAGCACCTTGGGCGAGACGCCCTCGGCGTCGTCGCTCCCGTCGAACAGGCGTTGGCCAGCCGCCTGGGTGACCACCGAAAGCGTGTCGAAACGATAGTCGAACCAGCGCAGCCCGGCCGTGGCCGCCAGGCGCGAAGTGATGTCGAAAGTCAATTCGCCATAGACGGCGGTTTCGTTGATCTTGTCCTTGCGCGCCTCGGCATAGGCTGGATCGCCGACAAGCGGATAGCTGCCCAGAGCCGTCCGTAGCTTGGTCGAACCGGTCGAGGCGAAGACGCCCAGCAGCGCGCGCCAACGCCGATCTTGCGGCGTGGTGTAGGTCGCTTCGGCTATGGTCAGGTCGATGGACTTGGCTTCGTCCAGGGCCGCCGGGCCGCTGGGCAATCCGTAGAGCGCCGTCGCGGTGCTGGCGTCGTAGCGGCTGTCGAAATGGTGCGCCAGCTTGGCGATGGAGGCGGTCAGGCGCCCCCAGTCGCCTTCGCCATTCAGGGTCAGCGATTCCCGGTCGAAGTCGTTGTCGTGCGGCTCGCGCACGAGATTGTCGCGCACGCGCCGGCCCAGGCGGCGGATCGCGTACTGGGTGTCGTCGTTGTGGATCGACTGGTCGGTGACATTGAAGGTCGCCACCCATTCGGACGACAGCGCGGCGCTGAGCGCGGCGCGAAAGCCCTCGCGCTGCGAGCCGTTGATGTGGCTGAGGCCCAGGGCTGGGTTGTTGATGTAGCCGTCCTGGCTGTCGCGATAGGCGACGGTCCTCAAGGCCAAGCGACCGGGCAGCAGCGGCAGATTGACCATGCTCTCCAGCTCGGTGCCGATCCCGCCATGGGCGGTCTGCGAGAGGCCGACCATCGCCATGGCGTCGAAGCCATCGAGATCGGGTTGGCGGGTCGCGATCCGCAGTACGCCACCCAGCGAGCCGCCGCCGTAGAGCGTACCCTGCGGTCCGCGCATCACCTCGACGCGGTCGATGTCGGCCAGCCGCAGGTTCGGGTCCGGCGCGTTGTAGGTGATCGGAACATCGTCGAGATAGAGCGCCACCATCGACTGGGTCTGTCCGGTGAACGCGCCGTCCGACAGGCCGCGCAACAGGATCTTGTCGCGGCCGGGTCCCAGGTTGGTGACGGTCATGCCGGCGACCTGGCCGGAAAGGTCGCTCATGCTGGCGACGCCCTCACGGTCGATGGTCTCGCCCGACACCACCGAGATGCCGTAGGGCGTGCGACCGGGCAAGTTCGGATAGCGCTGGGCGGTGATGACGATTTCCCCGATCGCCAGGGATGTCGGCGCGTCGGGCGGCGAAGGCGGCGCTACGCGCGGCGTCGGGTGCGAGACGCGGGGCGGGGGCGGTTCGGCCTTGCGCACCACGATCGTGCGGATGTCGGGCTGGATGTAGCCGCAACCGCTGTGCGCCAGAAGTTTCTTGAGCGCGGTGTCGATCGGCATCCGGCCGGCCAGCGCCGGGGCCTCGCCCACGCAGAGGTCCAGATCGCCGCCCAGGGACAGATCCGCCTGCAGCGCGAAGTCGATAAGGGCCGCTCGCACGGGCTTGGCCGCGATGCGCAGGCGCACCGACGGCGTCGACGCGCCTGCGTGAGCCATGCTCGCGACAAGGCTGGCCGCCACCGTCGCCGCGGGCCAGACGCGGCGCGATTCGTTTTTGCGACCTGAGCCCACGCTCAGGGTCGAGCCGTCTTGGCCTTAAGTACGATCTGGCCGGACCCTGGCTGGCTGACCACGGGTGCAAACAGTTCCAAACGCCGGATCATCGCAGCTTCCTCGTCGATCGAGAGAACGCCGGAGAATTTCACTGATGCGGCGCTCGGATCAACAGAGATAGGCGTCGCGACGTAACGATTAATATCCGCGACAACCTCGGATAGCGGCGCGTCGCGATAGATCAACTGGCCTTTCGACCAAGCGAACTCGGCCTCGGGGTCGACCGCCTTGATGGGCGAGATCGCCGAACCCTTCGCATGGGTCAGCTTCTGCCCCTTGGCGACTTGCACGGACTGACCATCGCCTGACACCGCCACCAGGCCACGACGGACGGTCACGTCCAGACGATCGCCATGATTCAGCACGTTGAACTCGGTGCCCAGAACCCGAATCTCGCGGTCGCCGGCGGCGACGACGAAGGGGCGAGACGGCTGGTGGGCCACGTCGAAAGCGGCTTCGCCATCGACCAGCACCGCGTCGCGCTGGGTCTTGCCCAGTCGCACGCGCAGGGTCGAGGCGGCCCCCAGAGTAACCTTGGAGCCGTCGGCCAGGGAGATTTTACGGATCTGGCCCTTGGCGGTCGCGTAGTCCTCGTAACCCGGCTTCATCAGCGCGGGGAGGGCGATCGCCACGGCCAGGGCCGCGGCGACGGCGCCGCCGACGCCTATCCAGAGACCGCGTCGGGGCGACTTGGCCGCGCGACGCGGCGTCAGCGGCACGACGTTGTCAGAAGTCGTGGCGGCGCGACTTTCGCGGGATGGCGGAGCCTCTTCGATATCGACCCAAAGCGCCTCGACCGTGTCATAGGCCCGGGCGTTGGCCGAATCGGCCTCCAGCCAAGCCTGGAAACCGATCCAGGTCTCGAGATCGGAATCGCCTTGCAGCCGCACGAACCAGTCGACGGCGGCTTGCAGCGTCATATCGGAAGGCGCTGGCGTGCTCATCGGCGGGTTAAGGGTCCTCTCGGCCGCGGCCCGAGGGCCGTTTCGCCACAATGACGCCACGCCCTCCAAACCCCCTCCTCGAAAATCGTTGGGGTTGGTTCGACGGCCACGATCAACGTCCGATCTTGGTCAGAAGATGCTTGAGCGCCAGGCTGACGTGTTTCTCGACCGCGCTGCGGGAAATGCCCAGCCGGGCCGCCGTCTCGGCATGGGTGAGCCCTTCAAACTTATGCAATTCGAAGACCTTCTGGGTGAGAGGCGCGAGGCTTCTGAGGGACTCGGTCAGCCGCTGGAGGCGCTGGCGCGCGATGACGGCCGCCTCGGCGTCCGGAGCGTCCACCACGTCCGTGCTTCCCAGGCTGGCGTGGTTCTCCCGCCGCCATTCGGCGTCGCGCGCGCCAGCGCGGCGCTGGCGACGCAATCTGTCGAGCATCAGGTTGGACGCGAGCCGGTAAAGATAGGCCGGAGGGTTGTCGATCGGCTCGGCGTCCAGTCCCTGGACCTTCAGATACAGCTCCTGTACCAGGTCCTCGATGTCGTCGCTCGCGCCGAGGCGGGCCAGAAAGAACCGGCGCATATCCTCGCGTCGCTCGAAATACACGGCGACCATGGGCGAGACATGCGGGGGCGGAGGGTTCAAAGGCTTGAGCCTCGGCCGCCGCTCTGCGCGTCTTTTTGGATCTGGGCGGACATCGGGGAGGCGGAACGCGCTCGGCAGTTGAATCGAGCGCCTCTGATGACCCGCCCGAAGGGCGAAGGCAAGGCGCGGACGAAAATCGGTGAGGCGCCCGCCCCAGGGCGGCGTCATTCCCTCAAACCGACGGCGGGCGTCGCGGAGAAGACGAGTAAATGCGGGTAGTTTGCGATTTCGACGGTACGATCACGCGCCGCGATACTGTCGATCATGTCCTGGAAGAGCTAGCGGATCCGGCGTGGCGGGACGTTGAGGCCCGCTGGGTGCGCGGCGAGATCTCCGCCGCGGAGTGCATGCGCACGCAGGTCGCGATGATCGACGCGAGCGACGGCAAGCTGGATGCGCTGCTGGACACCGTCGAGCTGGATCCTGGCTTCGCGGGATTTGTCGAGTGGTGCGAGGCGCGCGGCATTCCGGTGACGATCGTCAGCGACGGCGTCGACTATTTCATCCGCCGCATCCTGGCCCGTCATGGCCTGGAACGCGTGCATGTCACGGCCAATCGCCTTGTCGAGACGACGCCGCTGGCGCTCGAGCAGCCCTGGTCGCGCGCCGGCTGCGCCGCGGGGTCGGGCGTGTGCAAGTGCGACGTGGCGGCGCGCGAGCGCTCGACCCTGGTCTATGTCGGAGACGGGCGTTCCGATTTCTGCGTTTCGGGTCGCGCCGACATCCTGTTCGCCAAGGCGTCGCTGGCCGACTATGCCGCCGCCCGCGGCCAAGCGCACCATGTGTACGAAACCTTCGACGACGTGACCCTGGCCATGGCTGGCATGTTCGGTCGCGTGATGCTGAAGCCTGTCGCCGCCCGTCGCGCGGCGCTGTAAAAGACTTTCTACCGGAGATATCCATGTACGACGCTGACAAGCCCGCCGCGAGCGCGGGGTCGGTCCTCGACGAAGCCGCTCTGCGTGAGCTGGAAGCCCAGTACTGCTCGTATGGCGACACCGTCCACTATCTGGCGGATCCGAAGTTCTTCACCGGCTGCGAAGGCTCGTACATGTACGACGCCAAGGGCACCGAATACCTCGACCTGCAGATGTGGTACTCGGCGGTCAATTTCGGTTACCGCAACCCGCGCCTGAACGCTGTCGCTCACAAGCAGCTCGACACCCTTCCGCAGGTCGCCAGTCAGTACCTGCACCGCGAGAAGGTCGAGCTGGCCGCTTTCATCGCCCAGGACGCCGAGAAGAAGTTCGGCGCCAAGGGCCGTGTGCACTTCAACGTGGGCGGCGCGCAGGCCGTCGAGGACTCGCTGAAGCTGGTGCGAAACGCCACGGGCGGCAAGCAGCTGATGTTCGCCTTCGAGGGCGGCTACCACGGCCGGACCCTCGGCGCCTCGGCGATCACCTCGTCGTACCGCTATCGCCGTCGCTACGGCCACTTCGGCGACCGCGCCCAGTTCATCGAGTTCCCGTACCACTTCCGCGGCCCGAAGGGCATGAGCAAGGAAGAGTACGGCCACTACTGCGTCCAGAAGTTCGCCCGCCTGTTCGAAACCGAATATAACGGCGTGCTGGACGTGAAGACCGGCCAGGCCGAATACGCGGCCTTCTATGTCGAGCCGATCCAAGGCACCGGCGGCTACGTCATCCCGCCGATGAACTTCTTCCCCGAGCTGAAGAAGGTCCTCGACCAATATGGCATCCTGCTGGTGGTCGACGAAATCCAGATGGGCATGTGGCGCACGGGCAAGCTGTGGTCGATCGAGCACTTCGGCGTGCAGCCGGACGTGCTGGTGTTCGGCAAGGCGCTGACCAACGGCCTGAATCCTCTGTCGGGCGTCTGGGCGCGCGAAGAAATGATCAATCCCGAGATCTTCCCGCCCGGCTCGACCCACTCGACCTTCAACTCCAACCCGATGGGCACCTCCGTCGCCCTGGAAACGCTGCGGATGACCCACGAGGTCGACTACGGCGCCCAGGTCATGGAGAAGGGCGCCTACTTCCTGGAAGGCCTGAAGGAGCTGCAAAAGCGCTGGCCGCAGATCGGCGATGTCGACGGCCTGGGCCTCGCGCTTCGCGCCGAGATCTGCGAGGAGGACGGCTTCACGCCGAACAAGGCGCTGCTGAACAAGATGGAAGACATCGCCATGTCGGGCGATCTCGACGTCGACGGCAAGAAGATGGGCCTGATCCTGGACGTCGGCGGCTACTACAAGAACGTCATCACGCTGGCTCCCTCGCTGGAGATCAGCAAGGACGAAATCGACCTGGCGATGAAGCTGCTGGACGCCGTGCTGCGGCGCGCCACCGCCTAGGAGATTCCGTCGTCATGCGGCCGGTGCTGCTCCATCTGGACGAGGCGCTGGACCACCAACCCCTGCTGCGCGAGCGGCGGGGGGCGATGGTCGACGCGCGGGACCTCGGGCCCGCTCTGCGCCTGTGGAGCCGGCCCAAGGCCCTGTCACGCCTGACTGAACGGCTGCGTCGCGACTTGCCGACCGGCGCGGAGGCAGACCTGATCTTCGCCGGTTCAGGCGATTTCCATCACGTCTCGCCGCTGTTGATCTCGCGCGCGATCGAGGCGGCTGGCGGTAAGCCGCTGACCGTTCTGCATTTCGACAACCATCCCGATTGGGTGAAGTTCAGCAACGGCATGCACTGCGGCTCGTGGGTGGCGACCGCCGCGCGTCTGCCGGGCGTGGCGCGCGTCATCACCATCGGCGTGTGCAGCGGCGATATCGATCATCCCGAAACCAAGCGGGCGGACATGTCGCTGATCGCCGACCGCCGCGTCGAGCTCTACCCTTACCTCGCCCCCGACGGCGGTCCGGTCTACCGGGTCGGCGACCAGAACTGGCCATCGATCGCGGCGGTGGGGGAGGCGGCCTTTACCGAGCTGCTGGTCTCGCGCATCGAGACCGACGCGGTCTATGTCACCGTGGACAAGGATGTTCTGCGCGCCGAGGACGCGGTGACGAACTGGGATCAAGGGCGACTGTCCTTGGACGGTCTGCGGACCATGATCCGCGCCGCCGCTCAGCGGGCCAGGATCATGGGCATGGACGTGGTCGGCGACTGGTCGCCGCCGCGTTACGGCCCCGACCTCCTGTCGGCTGTACTGAAACGCGGCGAGGCCTTCCTCGACCAGCCCCGTCGGGGGCCGTCGCCTGACTTGGCCAGACAGGTCAACGAGGCCGCCAATCTCGACCTGCTTGACCTCTTTTCGGAGGTCGCCGCTTGACCGTCGCGTCCACCGAGGTGATGACCTTCGCCGGCGGCGCGCTGCTGGCGTTCTGCATCGCGACGGAGATCGGCCGCGAGCTGAGCTTCAAGGCCGCTTCCGATGGCGCGGCTGGCCAGCACGCCTATCTATGGTCTCTGGCCAAGCAACCCGTTCTTTGGCTGGGCATCGTCTTCTGGTTCGTCGAGATGGTCGCCTGGATTCTCGTTCTAGAGCGCACGCCTCTGAGCGTCGCTTTTCCATTTATGACCCTGACCTATGCCGGCGTGCCAATCGCCGGGGCCCTGGTGCTCAAGGAGCGGCTATCCCGCTCGCAGATCGCCGGCGCGGCCCTGGTGGCGCTGGGGGTCACTTGCGTGGGGATTTCGGGCCTATGACCGACGCCGCCAATCCAATCAATCCCAGCGACTTCCGCCTGCCCAAGCGCAAGACGGGCGTGATGGCCTACACCCTCGTGGACCTGATCCCGGTCGCCGCGGCCTTCGCGCACCTGGCGTTCATCGTCTGGACCGTGGCCGGCTTCGCGCATCGTCCCTGGTGGGGCAATCTGATCTGTGGCGCGGTCTACGCCCTGGCGATCAGCTGGAACGTCAACGGCATCTCGCACAACTTCCTGCACACGCCCTATTTCCGATCCAAGGCGCTGAACCGCGCTTTTTCGCTGCTGGAGTCGGTGGCCATCGGCTTTTCCCAGACCTTTTACACCTGGGTTCACCTGCGCCATCACGAGGGCAACAGCGACCGTCCCGATGAGAAGGGCGAGACGCGCGACTGGCTGTCGATCTATCGCCACGGCAAGGACGGACGGCCCGAGAGCGTCTGGTCCTATGTATTCCTGGGCTTTTTCCGTGACAGCGGTGGGTCGGTGTACGACGCGCTGAAGTCGCGCGGCCGCGAGGATGACGCCAACTGGGGTCGCGTCGAGATCGGCGCCGTCGTCGCCTTCGCGGTCGCCATGGCCGTGATCGACTGGCGCGCGGTGCTGATGCTGCTGCCCTTCTACTATCTGGGGGAATGCCTTTCCCAGCTGAACGGCTACTACGAGCACCTCAACGCCGATCCGGACACGCCGTTGGCATGGGGGGTGTCCAGCTACGAGCCCGTCTACAATTTGACCTGGTTCAACAACGGGCATCATGCAGAGCACCACTATCGTCCCGCCGTTCACTGGACCCGCCTTCCGGCCATGCGCCGCGCGTTGCGGGACGAGCAAGCCGCCAAGGGCGTCCACGTGATCGGAACGCCCCACGCCCTGGGCTTTCTGGCCCGCTCCAACCGCCAGGGGACCGTCCGCTGATGGCCGTCGAACCGCTCCGCATTCCTGGCAAGACTGGCCACGGCGTCCTGCTGATCCACGGCCTGACCGGCGCGCCCGCCGAGATGAAGCCGTTGGCCAAGCGTCTGGCCCGTCGCGGCTTCGAGGTCGCCGCGCCGCTGCTGCCCGGCCATGGGGTCGATGAGGCCACGCTGCTGCGCACCACCTGGCGCGACTGGCTGGACGGCGTGCGCGAGGCCTATGATCGTTTCGCGGGCGAGGTCGACAGCGTCAGCGTGGCTGGCATCTGCGTCGGCGGCGCCCTTGGCGTCATGCTGGCCGCCGAGCGCCCGGCCGTCCGCGCCGCCGCCGTCTATTCGATGACCTTCGAATACGATGGCTGGAACATGCCGCGCTTCGCGGTGGCCGCGCCGGTGATCCAGCTGGTCGCCAACCTGCCGGGCGTCCGCAACCTCGCCTGGACCGAGACCTATCCGTTCGGCCTGAAGGACGAGCGGCTGCGCGCCATGGCCGAGAAGGCCCCGGAGAGCCTAATCGAGGGTTCGATCGATCGCTTGCCGCTGGGTGCGCTCTATCAGATGTATCGTCTTGGCCGGCACATCGAGCGCGTGGGCCATGAGATCAAGACCCCGACGCTGATCCTGCACGCCCGCGACGACGATATGAGCCACCCGCGTAACGCCTGGCGCTTGAAGCGCGCTCTAGGCGGGCCGACCAGCGTCCAGTTGCTGGACGACAGCTACCACATGATCCACGTCGATCAGGAGCGCGACCGCGTCGCGGCCATGACGGCTGAATTCTTCAACGAGGTGACTCCTCAAGCCGGCCTGGTGACGAGCGCGCGGACGCATGTTTGAGGTCGAGGTCCTTCGGAGCCTGTCGCATACCCCGCGCCAGGCCTGGGATCGCCTCTTCGGCGGCGCCTTGGAGGGCTATGACTATCTGCGCGCCATCGAGACGGCGAGGCTGGCCGGCTTCGAGTGGCGTTATATGTTGGCGCGGCGAGGCGGCGAGATCGTCGCCGCCGTTCCGGCCTTCATCACCGACTATCGCCTGGAGACGACGTTCGACGGCGCGGGTCGCAAGGCCGCCGAACAGGTGCGTCGCGTCCTGCCCGGGCTGATGACCCCGCGCCTGGCGTGCCTCGGCTCGCCCTGCGCCGAGACCGCCACGATCGGCTTCGCGCCCGAGCTCACCGCCGACGAGCGGCTGGAGGCGGCCAAGGCTCTGGTCTCTGGCTTCGAGGCCGAGGCGGGCAGGGCCGATTGCCCGCTGATGGGGGTCAAGGACGCCGATCCGGCCCAGGCCGCGCTATGGGGTCAGGTGCTGAACGGCGCGCGCTACGCCGAGGTCCCCGGGCAGCCCCTGGCCGACCTGCCGATCGATTTCGCCGACATCGACGGTTATCTGGCCAAGCTGTCCGCCGCCTCGCGCAAGGATATGCGCCGCAAGCTGCGCGCCCGCCAGGATGTTCGGGTCGAGATCGTCGAGGATCTTGGCGTCTGGCTGGAGCCGGCCATGGCGCTCTATCGCCAGACCCTGGCCCGGGCCGAGGCCCGGCTGGAAGAGCTGACCGCCGCCTTCTTCGACGGCGTGGCCAAGAGAATGCCGGGGCGGGTGATGTTCGCCCTCTATTTCGTCGGCGAGGAGCTCCTGGCCTTCAACCTGCTGCTCACCGACGGCGAGACCCTGCTGGACAAGTTCTTCGGCATGGACGCGGTCAAGGGGCGCGTCCACAACCTCTATTTCTTGAGCTGGTTCTTCAACCTCGAGCTCTGCGCGGCCCGGGGCTTCAAGCTTTATCACAGCGGCCAGGCCAACCTGGCCGACAAGGTTCGGCTGGGAAGCCGCCTGACTCCCGCCAGCATGTGGTTCCGGCACCGCAACGGCCTGCTGAACCGCGCCCTGCGCGCCCTGGCGCCGCTGCTGCTGGACGACCCGATGGCGGAGCTGGCCGCTTGACCGCCATGACCAAAGCCCGTCGCCTTCATTCCCGTCTGGTCCAGGCCATCCTGTTCGCGATCCTGCCGGCCCTGACCCTGGGCTATCAGATCACCGCCAAGTTTTCGGCCAATCAATTGGCCCATGCGCGCTTCGACACGGCGTGGGCGATGACGGCCATCCGTATGCCGTCGGTGCAGCTGCTGATCGTGCTGGAGATCGCCAGCTTCGTCGCTTGGATGACCGTGCTGGCCCTGCTGCCGCTGAGCGCGGCCTTTCCGTTGTCGGCGGTCAGTTACGTGCTGATCATAGCCGCCAGCGTCGTCGTCTTCCACGAGCCGCTGAACGCCCTGCAGCTGGTCGGGGGCCTGATGATCCTGGCGGGCGTGTGGATGGTCGGTCGCGGCGGCGCGTTCGACACGCGCGAGCCAGCGCCCCAGAAGGACGACGCCGCATGATGGGTCAAATCGCGCTTCGCGGCCTGCTGTTCGACTGGCGTCGTTTCGCGCCGGCCGCCGTGGCCGTCGGTTTCGCGGGGCTGCTGGTGCTGCTGCAGGCTGGCCTGATGCTGGGGGTTTTCTCGCTGGCCAGCGTCTATGTGACCAAGTCCTCGGCCGATCTTTGGATCGGCTATCCAGGCGTGCAAAGCATCGACCTGGGCCGTCCGGTTGGCGGCGTCACCGAGCTTTTGCTGCGCGCCGATCCGCGCGTGGCGCGGGTCGAGCCCTTCTACTGGGGCTCCGGAGAGTGGCGCACGCCCCATCGCGGCATGGTCAATGTCTATATCGTCGGCGTGGCGCCGAGCGCGGACGCGATGGTTCTGGACGAAGTCCTGACGCCGCATCAGCGCGGCCTGCTCGCCATGCCCGACGCGGTGCTGGTCGACAAGGCCGATCTCGACAAGCTGGAGACCGACGTCGGCGGCGTGGCCGAGATCAATGGTAAGCGTGTGCGGGTGGTTGGCGTGACCAAGGGGCTGCGCGCCCTGGGCGGCGTCAATGTGATCGCCTCGCCCCAGACGACTCGCCGTCTTGACCCGGCTTCCGGACCCGGCGACGGCGCGGCCTATTTCACGGCCCGGCTCAAGGATCCCCGCGACGCGGCCGAGGCCATCGCCGACCTGAAGTCGGTGGGCAAGCACCGCGGCTTCGAGGTGATGACCGCCAAGGCCTTCGCCGACCGCAGTATCCGCTACTGGCTGGCCGAGTCCGGGGCTGGCGTGGCGTTCGTGTTCGGCAGCGCCGTGGCCATTCTGGTGGCCGTGATCGTCACCAGCCAGACCCTGGCCGCTGCCGTCGCCGCTTCGCTAAAGGACTACGCCGCCCTGCGCGCCTTGGGCTTCACCATCGGGGCGCTCCGAACCATCGTGCTGGCGCAGACGGCGTGGATCGCCGCCGCGGGTCTGGTCCTGGCCGGCGCCCTGGCCGGCATCCTCGTGCTGCTGGCCCAGATCCAGGCCACGCCGCTGATCCTGACGCCGGCGATGGCTGTCGGGGCCGTCACCTTGGTCATCCTTGTCGCCTTGGGTTCAGGTCTCTGGGCCCTGCGTCGAGTCGCGCGCGCTGATCCGGCCGCGCTGCTACTTTGAGGTCGTTTCGATGAAGGTCGAGGTTCTTTTCCGTAGCGCGACCGTGGCCCTGGCGGCCGGCGCGTGTCTGACCCTTGCGGCGTGCGATCGTCATTCGGGTCAGGCCTCGGCCCAGGCGCGCACCGACGCCGTGGCCGTGGCGCGGGGCGTGATCGCTGTGGACGGAGGTCTCGTCTCCGTTTCGGCGCCGCGCGATGGCCTCGTGGCCAAGATCAATGTCGACGAGGGCGACCACGTCGCGCGGGGCCAGGTTCTGGCTCAGCTCGACGGCGATCGCGCCCGGTTGGAAGCCAGTCAGGCCGCCGCCGAGACCGCCCAGGCCGAAGCCGCCTGGCGCGGCGCCCGGGCCAAGGTCGCCGCCGCCAATGCCGAG